>NZ_JBFUDR010000199.1:0-11635 GCF_056404615.1 Massilia sp. P2_C2
GGCCAACTGCGTCATCAGCTTCGCTATCGCAACCGGCGTGTTGGCTATCTCGCCGTAGAAACGTGGATCGCCACCGGCACTGTCCGCAATCGAGACAGCGATCGTCGCCTTATGGACATCCAGGCCTACATATTTGCTAAACTCGTTCATGACCTACCTCCTCAATTGCGGCTCTGCGCCGAAAGGTTCACCAACCCTCAGCGTAACCCGCGTCCGTTGAGGTTGGTAGGTCAATACATTCTGTCTACCGGCTCTTATTGCGTCTGGGTCTGCCCGGCCGGATTGCCGCTACCACGTGGCGGCTGGCCCGGGTTCTGCGGCTGGTTGATCGGGTTCGGATTCGGGGGCGGCGGCGCGCTGTCATGCGAACCGACGTCGCCGGGATTCGTAAAACCCGACTGCTGCTGGACACTGCCCGGCGCCATCGGCGGTTCGGACGGGCCATTCACCTGCGTGGGCTGCATGGCCGGTGCCGTCGTGATCTGCTGCGGCTGCCCGAAGTTCGGCTGAACGWTCGGCTGGCCATTCGGCTGCGGTGCGCCCGGCGG
The DNA here is from genome assembly GCF_056404615.1 of Massilia sp. P2_C2. NCBI lineage: Bacteria > Pseudomonadati > Pseudomonadota > Betaproteobacteria > Burkholderiales > Oxalobacteraceae > Massilia > Massilia sp. P2_C2. Next base: position 549 of record NZ_JBFUDR010000199.1, read on the forward strand.
CATGGCGCCCGGACCGCCCATCGGTGCCGCAGCCTTGGCATCCGTGGCCAGGTCGACGCGCTTCATCACGCCGCCGTCGGACAGCATCACGTAGCGTGGATGGACTTCGGCCAGCGTAATGCCCGGCGCCAACTCCTTGCCCACCTTCAGCGCCTTCGGCGAGCCATCGGCGACGATGATCGCCACGCTGCTGCTGCCGTCGGCCACGACGCCCGTCAGCTGGTAATTGGTCGCGCTGGCCACGGCGACCTGGCCGCCGAACAGGGTGGCGGCGGCGTCGATCGCGGGGTCGGGCTGCGCCGCATGCGGCGCCGCTGCGATCGGGCGCTGCGGCGGCTGGTACAGCTGCAGGATCCAGTACGCGAGCGACACCGCCAGCAGGATCACGCCCAGCAAGCTCAAGAGTAAGGGCAAACGCTTGTTCATCAGTGTCCTTGTCAGCGCACCAACTGGTTGATTTCAATGATCGGCATCAGCACGGCGAGCACGATCAGCAGCACGACCAGGCCCATGGCCAGGATCAGCACCGGCTCGAGCAGGCCGGCGATGGTCAGCGCGCGCCGCTCGAGGTCGGCCTGCTGCGAATCGGCGGCACGCTCCAGCATCGCCGGCAGTTCGCCGGTGATTTCGCCGGCGCGGATCATGTGCACGAGCATCGGCGGAAAATACTTTTGCGCCGACAACGCGCGCGCCAGGCTGGCACCCTCGCGCACGCTGGCCGTCGCGTCCTCGACGAGGGTTTTCATCGCCACGTTCGACAAGGTGTCGCGGCTGGTGTCCAGGGCACGCAGGATGGGCACGCCGGAGCCCGTCGTGATCGCCAGGGTGCTGGCGAAGCGTGCCGTGTTCAGGCTGCGTTCGAACCGGCCGTACACGGGCGCGTCGAGCAGCCACGCATGCCAGCGCAGCTTGAGCGCCGGGTTGCGCAGCGCGCGGCGCCACGCGAACCACAGGGCGATYACGATCAGCGCGACGTAGATCCCGTACGCCCGGGTAAAGTCCGACACGGCCAGCATCATGGTGGTCAGCACCGGCAATTTCTGCTTGGTGTTGGCGAACACGGACACGATCTGCGGCACGACATACGTCAACAGGAAGATCACGATCGCGAAAGCGACGACGGTGACGATGGCCGGATAGGTGAATGCGAGACGCACCCGCTGCACGAGGGCATTACGCCGCTCGATGTAGTCGGCCAGGCGCGCCAGCACGCGGGCCAGCTGGCCGATCTGCTCGCCGGACGCGACGAGGGCCCGGTAGATCTCGGCGAAGTCGCGCGGATGGCGCGACAGGGCGGCGGAAAACGGCGCGCCGCCCATCACTTCCGAGCGGATCGACGCGATCAGGTCGCGCATATAAGCGCGCTCGGCCTGTTCCAGCAGTGCCGTAAAGGCCTGTTCGAGCGGCAGGCCGGCTTCCAGCAGGCTGGCGAGCTGGCGCGTGAACAGCGCGAGCTCGACTTGCGACAGGCGCTCGCCGAAACCGCGCGAACGGGCGACCCCGCGCTCGTCGACCTGGGCCGCGATGGCCTCGACGTTCAAGGGCGTCAAACCCTGCAGGCGCAGGTCGGAACGCGCGGCACGGGGACTGTCGGCGTTCAGGACGCCCTTGCGGGTGATGCCGCCGGCATCGACGGCTTCGTAGCGGAAGGCGGGCATCGATCAATCCACCTTCGTCACGCGCAGCAGTTCGGCTTCCGTCGTGATGCCTTCCCGCACCCAGCGCTGGCCATCGTCGTGCATGGTCTTCATGCCGGACTTCAGCGCGGCATGGCGGATGTCGGCCTCGGCGGCCTGGTTGTGGATCTGGGAGCGGATCTGTTCGTTCGTCTCGAGCAATTCGTACACGCCCATGCGGCCATGGAAACCCGTGTGACCGCAACGGTCGCAGCCGACCGCCACCCACTGCCCGCCCTCCTGGCGCTTGCAGTGCTGGCACAGCTTGCGCACGAGGCGCTGCGCCATCACGCCCAGCAGCGACGACGACAGCAGGAACGGCTCGATGCCCATGTCCAGCAGACGGGTCACGGCCGACGCGGCGTCGTTCGTGTGCAACGTGGCCAGCACCAGGTGGCCCGTCAGCGATGCCTGCACTGCGATCTGGGCCGTTTCGAGGTCGCGGATCTCGCCGATCATGATCACGTCCGGGTCCTGGCGCAGGATCGCGCGCAAGGCCTTGCCGAACGTCATGTCGATGCGGGCGTTGACCTGGGTCTGGCCGATGCCGGGCAGGTCGTATTCGATCGGGTCTTCCACCGTCATGATGTTGGTGGTCGTCGAATTCAGGCGCGACAGCGAAGCGTACAAGGTGGTCGTCTTGCCGGAGCCGGTCGGGCCCGTGACGAGCACGATGCCGTGCGGCTGGTTGATCAGCTTGTCGAACTGCGGCAGCATCTGCTCGCTCATGCCGAGGTGGCCCAGGTCGAGGCGGCCGGCTTCCTTGTCGAGCAGACGCAGCACGGCGCGCTCGCCGTGGCCGGTCGGCAGGGTGGAGACGCGCACGTCGACCGGCTTGCCGCCGATGCGCAAGGTGATGCGGCCGTCCTGCGGCAGGCGTTTTTCCGCGATGTCGAGCTGCGACATGATCTTGATACGCGAGATCAGCGAAGCGTGGATGGCCTTGCGCGGCCGCACGATGTCGCGCAGCGCGCCGTCGATGCGGAAGCGCACGACGGACGTCTGCTCGAACGGCTCGATGTGGATGTCGGACGCGCCTTCGCGCAGCGATTGCGTGAGCAGCGCGTTGATCATGCGAATGACGGGCGCGTCGTCGGACGATTCCAGCAGGTCCTCGATCGCGGGCACGTCCTGCAGCAGCTTGGTGAGGTCGAGGTCGGCGTCGAACTCGTCCGCGACCTGCGAGGCGTCGCCGCCGGCCGACTGATAGGCGGCGGCGATGGCCGATTCCAGTTCGGCACGTTCCATGCGCCGCAGGGTGATGCGCCCGAAGCGGCGCGAGACCTCGGCGATGGCCGCCGGCTTGGTCGCATTCGAGACCAGCACTTCGACGGCTTGCGACGGGTCGCCGTTGGAACGCGCCAGCACGCCGTAATCGCGTGCAAATGCGTAGGGCAACAAATTATTCATCGTCTTCAGTTCGGTTGGGTCGGTGGCACCGTCCGGTTTTCAGGCTGCACCGGGCGGAATTCCGGCACGGGCTGCTGGGCCGGCGCTTGCGACCTGTTCTGCGGTTGCGTCGTGCCCGGTCCGGTGGCGGCGCCAGGACGCGCCGGGGTCGGGGCCGGCGGCGGCGTCGTGGCCATCCCGGTGCCCGCGGGCGGCTGGCCATTGGTCAGGCCAGGCAGCATCGGCGCGCCGAGGTTCTTCAGCAGCACCGTGTTGTCGACCGGCTGCGCCATCTCGCCGGCGGCGCGCATGTACTCGTAGCGGTCCATCGACAGGGTATCGTTCTGTTCCTTGCTGCGCACGACGATCGGACGCAGGAACACCATCAGGTTGCGCTTGTTGCGGTTCCGGGTCCGGTACTTGAACAAATTCCCGATGACGGGGAGATCGCCCAGCCCGCGCACTTTTTGCTGGTTCTCGCCTTCGTCGTCCGAGATCAGCCCGCCCAGCACGACGATCTGGCCATCATCCGCCAGCACATTGCTTTCGATGGCGCGAACAGTCGTCACGATGCCAGCCGTCGAGGTGACGGAAGTGTCGATTCCCGAGTTCTCGTGGTAGATCGCCATCTTGATGGTACCACCTTCGGAAATCTGCGGACGCACCTTCAGCAGCAGGCCCACGTCCTTGCGGTCGACCGTCTGGAACGGATTGCTTGCCCCGCTCGCGCCCGTCGTGAAGGAACCCGTGATGATCGGGATGTTCTGGCCAACCTTGATCGTCGCCAGCTCGTTGTCCAGCGTGATCATGTTTGGCGTGGACAAGATATTGGCATGGCCCGTACTTTCAAGGGCGTGCGCGATCGCGCCCAGGCCCAGCGCACCGTTCACCTGCTTGAACAGGCCGATCGACAGGCCGGTCGGGTTCGGGATCGACGCGCCGCCGCTGGCCGCGCCGGAGGCCGACCCGCTGATGCCCGTCGCCGCGGCCAGCGCCAGGTTGACGAGGTTGTTGCTGTTGCCGCCGACGCTGAACGACTGCAGGCCGCCGACGCGGTAGGCGCTGTTGTCGTTGCCGGTCAGGCCCACCCATTGCACGCCGAACTCGGCCGCGTCGTTCGACGTGACCTCGACCACCAGCGCCTCGATATAGACCTGGGCGCGACGCACGTCGAGCTGGTCGATGACGCCGCGCAGGTTGCGGTAGAGGGCATCCGGCGCCGTGATGATGAGGCTGTTGGTCGACGCATCGGCCTGGATGAAGCCCGAGCCCTGGCCGCCGCCGGCGCCGCCGGCCGTGGCCTGGCCCTGCTGGCCGTAAGTGTTGCCGGTGCCACCCATGCCGACGCTGCTCTGCTGACCCTGCTGGCCGCCGAGCCCGCCGGCGCCGGTGCCGCCGCCGGTGGCGCCGGCCTGGATCGAACCGCCTGACGTGCCCTGCTGCTGCACCGGCACGGCCGACGCATCCTGCGAGACGATGGCGCGCAGCGTCTGGGCGACCTTGCTGGCATCGGCATTCTTCAGGTAGACGACGTGGATGTTGCCGAGCTCCGTCGTCGGCTGGTCGAGCTTGGCGATCAGGCTTTTCGCCATGCTGGCGCGCGCGACCGACGGCGCGCGCACGATAACGGCATTCGTGCGCGGATCGGCCAGCACGGTGACGCGGCCCGCATCGCCGCCGGCCGCCGGTTCCATCAGGCGCGTGACGAGCGTGGCGACGTCGCTGGCGATGCCGTTGCGGATCGGGATCACGTCGAGGTCGCTGGTGGCGGGCGCGTCCAGCGCCGCGATGATCTTCGACAGCCGGCGCAGGTTGTCGGCATAGTCGGTGATCACGAGGCTGTTGTTGCCCGGATCGGCCATGATCGAGTTGTTGGGCGAGATCAGCGGGCGCAGCACGGCCGTCAGGTTGGCGGCCGACTCATGCTGCAGGCGGTAGACCTGCGTGGYGATCTGGTCGCCGTGCGCCCTGGCGCCGCCGACGCCGACCTGCGTGGGCGACGATTGCAGCTTCGCCTCCGCTTCCGGCACCACCTTTGCATAGCCGTCGCCGGTGACGACCGCATAGCCCTGCAGGCGCAGCGCGGACGTCAGCAGGGAGAATGCCTGGGCCTTGGTCAGCGTCTTTTCCGACACCAAGGTCAGGGTGCCCTTGACGCGCGGGTCGATGATGAAGGTCATCCCCGTGTAATGGCCGACCGCCTTGATCACGGACTCCATGTCGGCGTTGACGAAGTTGAGCGCGGCGCCGCCGCCCTCCTGGGCGTAGGCGAACGACGGCAGGACGCTTGTTCCGACGGTACAGCACAGCACGGCGCCGGCCACGATGCGGCGCAGTGCCGGGAATTGCTTTTTGCTGCGGGGTTGATTTGTTTTCATCATCTGAACTCTAACGCGATTATGTTCTTGCCGTTCACCATACGCCGTTGACCCAGCAGATTGAGCAGGTTGCCCAGCGTGTCTTCGTACTTGTCGGCCGCCGCAGCCTGTCCCGAGAAATGCAGGCGACCATTTTCCAATGCTCCTTTACCCGACAGCAAGAGCGCACCGCTCAGCGTGCGCAGCACCACGTCGGCCCGCTGGCCGTGCCAGTCCATGACCATCTCGTAGCTGCCGAGCGGCTTGATCGGGCTCATGCGCGATCCCATGTCGGTCAGCGACAGTGTCGTGCGTCCGCTCACCGCCACCGTATTGCCCTGGAGAGCGATGTCCAGCAGGTTCCAGTTCAGTTTGATCGTGCCCGAGAGCGCGAGCGTGTTCAGGGGCGCGCCCAGGCCGGCCAGGCCGTCGGCCGGCAGCAGCAACTGGCCGGCGCTCACCTGCAACTGCGACCAGCTGCCGCTGACGTGCACCGGCTGGGCCAGCGCCTGGTCATTGGCCAGGTCCATGCTGACGCTCCCGAACAACACCAGCGGCGACAGGTGCCAGGAAAAGCGTCCAGGCAGCAGCGGCGTGACGGATCCGCCCTCGCCCGGCGCGCCGCCCACAAAGGCTGAGCCGCGCCAAAGCGTACCCTGCGCATCCCCCAGAGTCAAACGGCCGCCGGTCTGGCGTTCGATCATCGGACCGAGCCAGGCGGCCGGCAGAAAGGCCAGCACGGTGAGGATGACCGCCAGCGTCGGAAACGCGATCCAGACGAATGCGCGCTTCATTGGCCGCTGCCGGTGTTCTGGCGCAGCGTCAGGCCGGCGTCGACCTGGCCGGCGGCGGGCAGCGCGGTGACGACGGCGTCCTGCACCAGCACGCGGTTGGCGCGGCGCTGCTCGTCCAGCCACGTGGCCAGGTTGGCGAAGGCCACGTTGTTCAGTTGCAGCTTGATGTACTCGCCCGACACGGACAGCGACTGCGGATTCAGGCCGCGCCCCGACAGGCTGGCGCTGACGGCTTCGCGCGTGAGCGGCGCGACGTGCGTCTCGGGCGCCTGCGCGAGGGTGGACGCTTCCTGGGCCAGGGCCTTCAGTTCGGCGGCCTGCTGGTTCAGCTGCGGCAGCGAGCGGCGCAGCTGGGCACGCCCTTCGAGGGCCGGGGCCATGAACAGCAGGTACAGCAACGCGGCCAGCACGACGGCGCCGCCGGCCGCCAGGAAGCGGCGTTCCTGCTCGGTGCGCGCGAGCCACAGCGCCGTGGCGCGCTCGCGGTACTGGGCGATGGTGGTGGCGATACTCATGATTTGGCTCCCGTGCTGCGGACGACCCAGTTACCCGGCGTGGTTTCTTCGAGGGTGAGCCGGCGCGTGGCCAGGGACGTGCGCAATTGCCCGATCAAACCGGCGTCGACCGTTTCCGGTTTGACTTTGACGGTCAATGCGCGTTCACGGTATTCAATTGATGTAATTCCAATCTGGCGGCCGAGCGAGCGCGTCGCTTCGCCGAACGCCGATGCCAGGTACGTGAATTCGTCCGGCGCCACGTCGCCCGTGTTGGCGCGTGCGCGGGCGATGTGCTGGCGCATCTGCAGCACCGGATCGAGGATCGCCGTCTCGTTCGGATAGACGTTGCGGTAGGTCTGCGTCATCGACTGGCGCACGGTATTGGCCTCGCGCCGCAGGCGCAGCCAGTCGACGTTCAGGCCGATCAGGTTGACGGCGATGGCCAGCGCCGCGAGGGCGATCGGCCAGCGCCAGCGGCGCCAGTCGCGCGTCGGCGTGCCGGCCGCGCCCAGGCCGCTCACCAGGTCCAGCGCCGTGGTCCTGGAGCCGGCGATCCAGTGCGTCCAGTCGTCCGCTTCGAGCGTGATGCCGGGCCCCGCTTCCTGCGCCAGCGCCTGGTATTCGCCCAGCTGGATGGGCGGCACGTACAGCACGAGCGGAGCGTCGCCGCCGTACGTGCGTGCCGTCTGCAGCACGACGGCCGGGGTGGCGTCGAGCGCGAGGCCGAAGCCCTGGAACAGGCTCTGGCGCAAGATCAGCTCGACGCCGGAGATCGCGGCCGCCACGCTGCCCGGCTGCAAAGGCAGGCATAGCTGCGCGGGCACGGCGCTGACGGCGCGCGCCCCCTGGGCCAGCAGGCTTTTCACGATGGCTTGCAGCCAGTCGCGATCGACGACGGCGATCGGGCGCGTGCCGTCGGGTTGCTCGGGCGCGGCCACGAGGACGGCGCCCGCCGGATCGCCCAGGATGTGTTCTTCCACCAGGCCCGGCAGCGCGGCCTTCAGGCGCGCACCCGACAGCGGCGGCGCCTGCACCGACAGCAGGGAAACGTCGGCGGCGGCGAGCAGCAGCACGACGCGGCGGCTCGTGCCGACCAGGTCGCCCAGGTTGCGAAGCGAGCCTTCGCCATGCTGGTCGATCGCGCCGCCATCGGTGACGAGGGCGAAGCGGCACAACGCGTGTTCACCTTCGGCGCGCGCGGGATGCCGGATATAAAGTGTGCTCAAACTGTCTCGCTTTCTCGATCTCTTGTGGGTCGTTCTAACATGCCCTGTGTTCTGTCCTGCGACTTCCTCAGTACTGGCGGATCCATCTCACCTTCGGGCCGCCACCGGCCAACAGGTTCCCCGACCGCTGGATCAGTGCCTGTGCATCCAGTGCGGCCCGATCCAGCCGGATGTGGCTGTCGACCAGGAACCATTCGCTTTTCACTGCCACCGCACTGCCCTCCGGCTCCCTACCGTGCAGGTCGCTGATGAAATAACTGAGCTGGCGCCATGCCGCCTGCTTGCGCCGCACGATCAGCGTGTTCGCTTCTGACACCGACATGTTCGGCACCACGGCCGCCAGCACTTCCGCCGGCGCCGTGTTCACGTTCACGGGCGTCGTCTCCGGCAGCACGGTCACGAACGGCCGCAGGCGCTCGACGATGGCCGGCGTCACGCCCTGCACGGCCAGCAGGTCGTCCACCTGCATGATCCTGAGTGGCGCCCCGGTCACCGGCACGAGCTGCGTCGGATCATTCCCGCCCGGTGCCGCTTCTCCTCCCGCCGCCGGCAACCCGGAAGAAACGAAGCCGGCCACGCGCCGCGCGAGGGAAGGGTCGAGTTGCAGGTTGCGCAACAACTGCGTGAAGATCTTCACGTTGTTCGCGTCCATCACCCCCCTGCTCGTCGCCAGGTTGCGTAAATTGTAACGCGAGCATGCGTCCGTAATGCTGCCGGAAAGGTTGGCGGCGAAATTTTCGCCCTCGATCCGCTCACGTTCCACGTACTGGTCGAGGCGGGTCTCGGCCAGCGGCGTCGCCCACACCTGGTCGAGCGACGTGTATTCGCGGTGGTCGATGCCGTCCTGGAACAGGACCAGCGTCGCCCAGTCCAGCGCGCCGCGCAGGATCCACTTGGTCTGCAGGTGCAGACGCTGGTTTTCCATCGAGCGCACCTGCACCTGCTGCTGCCAGAACAGGCTGGCGACGATGGAAATCGCCAGCGTGGTGAGCAGCAGCGCCGTGATCACGGCCACGCCCCGTTCACGCCACGGTCGCGGCGAGCGGATTCTCATGGTTCCCCCAGCAGGAAGGATTTCACCATCGGCGCCTGTAGGCCCTGCGCCTGCAAGGCCACCTGCATGCCGGTCGGTTCGTTCGTCGTCTGCGGCGCCTGGCCGGGCTGCGTCGGCTGCGTCGGCGGCGTCGGCGGCGTCGGTGGCTGCGGGGCCTGGCCCGGCGTGCCGGCCGCATTCGCCCCGGGATCGACGCCACCCTGGCGCCACGCGTTATTGACCCAGGTCGCAACCTGCATCCCCGTCACGCCGGTCTGCAGGGCCACGGCCGCGTTGGCATCGGCATCGCTGGTGACGGCCTGCCACAGGCTGTCGAGCTGGATGAGGTCGCGCGTCGGTTGCGATTCGCGCCGCATCAGGTTGCCGTTGACGATGCGGTAGGCCACCACCTGCAGGCGCGACGGCTGGTTTTCCGTGAACACTTCGCGCACGAGGGTAAAACGGTCGTTGCCGACGAGGAGGTAGGGCCGCTGTTCGACGACGTCGCGCCCGGCGATGTGCTCGCAATCGCTCTGCATCTGGGCGAAGGCCAGCTGCATGCCGCGCGTCGTTTCCATCTGCTGCGTGAGGGCCACGCGCGCGCGCACGATGCCGTCCAGCCCGCGCCAGCCGAGCACGGCCACGATGGCCAGGATGCTGATCGCCACCAGCAGCTCCACCAGCGTGAAGCCGCGCGGCGGATGTGCGCGTTGCGGGGAGGTCGTCATCGCCATGGTTTCAGCACCAGTTGCACCAGCTTGACGATGCGCCGGTTGGGATTGGCGATGTCGAACACCGAGACTTCGACCCGGCGCAGGCGCGGGTTCGGGCTGGCGATGACTTCTTCCTGGCAGACCAGGTGCAGGTCGCCCTGCGGGCAGTCGAAACTGTGCTTGCCGATGTCGGGGAATTCCTTGCCGAGCCGGATCTGCACGAGCCGGTTCTCGGCCGACCAGGTCGCCATCATCGAGGCACGCAGGCCGGAACTGTTCGCGGTCAGGCTGCCCACCGCGCGCAGGCCGGCACCCAGCGCCGTGCCGACGATGACGAGGGCCACCAGCACTTCCAGCAGGGTGAAGCCGCGCTGGCGGCGTGGGCTTCGCAGGCGCATCCTGGCGCTTATTTGCTCACTCCTCGGCTTGCTCATTCCACGCTCATTCCACCGTAAAGTGACCGACGCCGTCGGCACGGATGGCGACGCGGTCGTTACCGCTGGCCAGGGTGAGCACGAACGGCTTGTCGACCGGTTCGCTGCCGAAGGTGATGCGCAGCGGATTGAGGGTACCGGCGCTCGTCGGATCCAGCAACAGGGTCAGCGGCGGATTCTTGAATTCGCGCTCGCGCAGCAGGTCGTCGTTCACGATCGGTTCCCAGCGCGTCTCGGTGCGCACGATGAAGCGGTAGCGCTCCGGTGTGGCCTCGAAGGCGACGAGGCGATTGCGCACGATGGCCTCGTCGCGCGCCAGCTGGAGCAGCAGGGTCAGGCGCTGCGCTTCCTTCTGCAGGTCCTGGTGCGGATTCGGCATGGCGTTGAGACTGGCCAGTCCCAGCGTGATGCCGATGATGACCATCACGACCATGATCTCCACCAGGGTGAAGCCGCGCGCGTGCCTGGTCATCGCAATGTCCGATCGTTATGCCAAAAACCGCTCGCGGGCCTTATTTGTTGTCCCAGGAGCCGATGTCGGCATCCTCGCCGGTGCCGCCCGGCTGGCCGTCGGCGCCCAGCGAGAACACGTCGACCTCGCCGTGCACGCCGGGCGACAGATACTGGTACGGCGTGCCCCACGGATCCTTGGGCAACTTGTCGAGGTAGCCGCCTTCCTTCCAGCCGTTCGCGGCCGGGCCGCTGGTCGGCTTCTGGATGAGGGCTTGCAGGCCCTGCTCGGTGGTCGGGTAGCGCTGGTTGTCGAGTTTATACAGCTTGAGTGCCGACATCAGCGTGGAGATGTCGACGCGGGCCGCGGCGACACGCGACTCGCCGGTAYGGCCCAGCAGCTTGGGCACGACGAGCGCACCCAGGATGCCGATGATGACCACGACGACCATGATTTCCACGAGGGTGAAACCGCCTTGGCGGCGCTGCCGTGCGAAACGATGCTTGAGGTTCTGCAT
>NZ_JBFUDR010000200.1:0-11607 GCF_056404615.1 Massilia sp. P2_C2
GCATCCCGCGGCGCCTGCCGGCCACGGTGGTCGGCGTCCTGCTCATGTGCGCCCTGTGGCCGGCGCTGGCGCTGCTGGGCGAGCGCGCCAATCACAATCCGGCACCGGTGCGCCTGGCCGACATCGCCGTGAGCGCGCCGCAGGCCGCCGGATTCGCGAACTGGAAACCGTTCTACATGGAGCCGGATGCGCGTTTCCACCGCGCCTACCGCGAAGGCAGCGTGCCGGTCAGCCTGACCGTGCTGTACTACCGCAACCAGAACCCGGACAAGAACCTGATCAGTTCCATCAACCGCCTGACCGGTTACCAGGACGACTGGCACGAAGTCGAAAGCGCCGCGCGCGCCGAGACCGTCGCCGGCCACCCGGTGACGCTGCACGAAGGCATCCTGCGCACGCCGCAGGGTGCGCTCATGGTCTGGGCCTTCAAGTGGGTCGGCGGGCATTACACCGGCAGCGACTACGTCGGCAAGCTGTGGCAGGCCGCCGGCAAGGCGATGCTGCGCGGCGACGACGGCGCCGCCGTGATGCTGGCCGTCCCCTACGACAACGACCCGGCGCGCGCGCGCGCCGCGCTGCACGGCTTCCTGGCCGGACAGGGCCAGGCGCTGGACCAGGCTTTGAACGCGACCCGAAGCCGCTGAAAAAATACAGATACTTAGCTTAGCCAACAAGAACGGAAATACATCATGCGAGTTCTCCACGTCCTCGACCACTCGATCCCGCTGCACAGCGGCTATACCTTCCGCACCCGTTCGATCCTGCGCGAACAGCGCGCGCTCGGCTGGGAAACCTTCCACGTCACCGGCGCCAAGCAGAATTCCGGCGACATGCTGGAAGAAACCGTGGACGGGCTGCACTTCTACCGCACGCCGGAATCGAAAGGCGCGCTGGCGAAGATGCCGGTGCTGAACCAGGTGAACGTGATCGACGGCCTGGCCAAGCGTCTGGCCGAGATCATCCCGCAGATCCAGCCGGACGTCCTGCATGCGCACTCGCCGTCGCTGAACGCGATGGCTGCGCTGCGCGTCGGCAAGCGCTTCGGCATTCCCGTCGTGTACGAGGTGCGCGCGTTCTGGGAAGACGCCGCCGTCGACCACGGCACCAGCACGGAAAACGGCCTGCGCTACCGTCTCACGCGCGCGCTCGAGACCTATGCGCTGAAGCAGGCCGACGCCGTCACCACGATCTGCGAAGGCCTGCGCAAGGATATCGTCGCGCGCGGCGTCCCGGCCGACAAGGTCACCGTGATCCCGAACGCGGTCGACATCGAAAAATTCTCGATGGGCGGCACGCCCGACCTCGAACTGAAAGAAAAGCTGGGCCTGGCCGGCTCGCGCCTGATCGGCTTCATCGGCTCGTTCTATGCCTACGAAGGCCTGGACGTGCTGCTGCGCGCCGTGCCGAAACTCGTCGCAAGCATGCCCGACCTGCGCGTGCTGCTCGTCGGCGGCGGTCCGCAGGACGAGCAGCTGCGCCAGATGGCCAAGGACCTGAACATCGCCGACAAGGTCGTGTTCACGGGCCGCGTGCCGCACGACCAGGTCAACAAATACTACGACCTGCTCGACGTGCTCGTGTACCCGCGCCTGTCGATGCGCCTGACCGACCTCGTCACGCCGCTCAAGCCGCTGGAAGCGATGGCGCAGGGCCGCATCCTGGCCGCGTCCGACGTCGGCGGCCACCTGGAACTGATCGCCGACGGCAAGACCGGCGTGCTGTTCCGCGCCGACGATCCGGACTCGCTGGCCGACAAGGTCGGCGCCCTGCTCGCCGCGCACGACACCTGGCCGAAGCTGCGCCAGGCCGGCCGCCGCTACGTCGAGACGGAACGCAACTGGAAGGTCAGCGTCGGCCGCTACCCGGCCATCTACGGTCGCCTGACGCAAAAGGCTCTGGCGGCATGAAGGCAAGCAGCACGGAGTCGCCACGATGAATGCGCCCGCGCATGAGCTCACGCCGGCCGGCGTCGACACCCGGCCGCTGGTCGTGCACCTCGTGTATTCGCTCGGCGTGGGCGGCCTGGAGACGCTGCTCGTCGACTGCATCAACCGCATGCCCGCGTGGCGCCACGCCGTCGTCTGCCTGACGACCTACACGTCGTTCGCCGACCGGATCGCGCGCCGCGACGTCGAGCTGCACGCGCTCGGCAAGCCGCCCGGCCTCGGCCTCGGCACGCACCTGACGTTCTGGCGCCTGATGCGGCGCCTGCGCCCCACCGTGCTGCACACGTACAACCTGGCCGCGCTGGAATATGCGTTCACGGCGACCATGGCCGGCGTCCCCGTGCGCATCCACGCGGAACATGGCCGCGACGCCAGCGATCCGCACGGCCTGAACCCGAAGCACAACTTCCTGCGCCGCCGCCTGGTGCCGTTCGTCGACCGCTTCATTCCCGTCTCCGAAGACCTGAACCGCTGGCTCGGCGACGTCGTGCGCATCCCGGCCGCGAAGACGCTGTTCATCAAGAACGGCGTCGACACGGACCGGTACGCCCCCGGCGGCGCGCCCGCCGCGGATGCACCGTTCGCGCCAGGCGACATCGTGATCGGCACCGTCGCCCGCGTGCAGGACGTCAAGAACCACCGCGCCCTCGTCGATGCGTTCGCGCAGCTGCGCGCGCGCCTGCCCGGCCTGGCGCCGCACCTGAAGCTCGCGATCGTCGGCGACGGCCCGCTGCTGCCGGCCGTGCGCGCGCAGGTGGCCAGCCTCGGCCTCATTGACGCCGTGTGGCTGCCCGGTGCGCGCGCCGACATCGCCGCCGTGTTGCGTACGTTCTCGATCTTCGCCCTGCCCTCGCTGGCCGAAGGCACGCCCGTCTCGATGCTGGAAGCGATGGCGTGCGGCCTGCCCGTCGTCGCCTCGCGCGTCGGCGGCATCCCGGAAGTCGTCGACGAGGGCGTGCAGGGCCTGCTGGTGCCGGTCGGCGACGTCGGCGCGCTGGCGGACGCACTGGGCCGCTACGCGCAGGACGACAACCTGCGCGCCGCGCACGGCCGCGCCGCGCGCGCGCGCGTGGAAGACCGTTTCAGCCTGCGCGCCATGGTGGCCGCGTACGGCGCGCTGTACGACGGACTTTGCCAAAACAAGGCACACTGACGCGTTACCGTTTCACCCATCGACAAGCAAGAAAGCCAACACCATGTGCGGAATAGTCGGAATCTTTGACACCCAGGGCAACCGGGAGATCGACCGCGAAGCGCTGCGGCGCATGAACGAGAGCCAGCACCATCGCGGTCCCGACGAAGGCGAGCTGTATCTGGAAAAAGCCCTGGGCATGGGCCATCGCCGCCTGTCCGTGATCGACGTGGCCACGGGCCAGCAGCCGTTCCTGAACGCCGCGCGCGACGTGGCGCTCGTGTTCAACGGCGAGATCTACAATTACCGCGCCTTGCGCGACGAACTGATCGCACTGGGGCACGCGTTCCGCACGAAGTCCGATACGGAAGTCGTCATGAATGCCTGGATCGCCTGGGGCGAGGACTGCGTGCGCCGACTGCGCGGCATGTTCGCGTTCGGCGTGTGGGACCGCAGGAAGCAGACGCTGTTCCTCGCGCGCGACCACGTGGGCGTGAAGCCGATGTTCTATTCGCTGCTGCCCAGCGGCCTGTTCGTGTTCGGCTCCGAACTGAAGTCGATCATGACCTTCCCGGAACTGTCGCGCAAGCTGAACCCGCGCGCCGTCGAGGATTACTTCGCCTACGGCTACGTGCCGGAACCGAACACGATCTTCCATAACGCTTATAAACTCAGCCCCGGCCACGCTATCCTGCTGAAGGTCGGCGACCGGGCAGTGACGCCCAGGCGCTGGTGGGATCTCGCGTTCAACGTCGCGCCGGCGCGGCCGGAGGCGGACGTCGAGGCCGAGCTGATCGAGCGCGTGCGCACCGCCGTGCAAAGCCAGATGGAATCCGAGGTGCCGCTGGGCGCCTTCCTGTCCGGCGGCGTCGATTCCAGCGCCGTCGTGGCGATGATGGCGGGCACCCGGGACGGCAAGGTCAGCGAGGGCGTGACCACGTGCTCGATCGGCTTCGACGATCCCGAGTTCGACGAGACGCAATACGCGATGCAGGTCGCGCAGCGCTACCGCACGCACCACCACGCGCAGATCGTCGACAAGGACGACTACGGCCTGATCGACACGCTGGCCCACCTGTACGACGAACCGTTCGCCGACAGCTCCGCGATCCCGACCTACCGCGTCTGCCAGCTGGCGCGCCGCCACGTGACGGTGGCGCTGTCGGGCGACGGCGGCGACGAGAATTTTGCAGGCTACCGCCGCTACCGCTTCGCGATGGCCGAGCACAGCGTGCGCTCCAGGGTGCCGGAAGCGATCCGTAAACCGCTGTTCGGCACGCTGGGCAGCCTGTACCCGAAAGCCGACTGGGCGCCGCGCGTGTTCCGCGCCAAGACCACGTTCGAATCCATCGCGCGCGACCTCGTCGAGGGCTATTTCCACGGCGTGTCGCGCCTGCCGGACCGCCAGCGCGACCAGCTGTTCTCGGACGGTTTCCGGCGCGACCTGCAGGGCTACCGCGCGATCGACGTGATGCGCGCGCATGCGAAGGACGCGCCGACCGACGATCCGCTGTCGCTGATCCAGTACCTCGACTTCAAGACCTGGCTGCCGGGCGACATCCTGACCAAGGTGGACCGCGCCAGCATGGCCCATTCGCTCGAGGTGCGCGTGCCCCTGCTCGACCACGAGTTCTGCGAATACGCGGCCACGCTGCCCACTAGCCTGAAGCTGCGCGGCGGCGAAGGCAAGTACATCCTCAAGAAGGCGCTGGAACCGCACCTGCCGCACGACATCATGTACCGGTCCAAGAAGGGTTTTTCGATTCCGCTGGCGGCCTGGCTGCGCGGCCCGCTGCGCGACGCCGTGCGCGACGCCGTGCTGGGCAAGCGCCTGGAAGACACCGGCATCTTCAACCGCCGCTACCTGGAACAGCTGGTGTCGCAACACCACGCGGGCACGGCGGACCACAGCGTGGCCCTGTGGTCGCTGATGATGTTCGACGCGTTCCTGCGCGTGAGCGCCGGGGCGTAGGGTGGGCTCCCCGAGCCCACGCGGACGTTCGCGGATCGCATACGTTATGCGTGGGCACAGGGTGCCCACCCTACCGGGATAGGGCCTAGATGAGGACTTCCAGCGCCGCCGGGTGCCCGAGGAAGGCGCCCGGACTGGCGGACGGGCCGTAGGCGCCGGACTGGAACACGACGATCAGGTCGCCGACCTGCGCATGCGCCAGCTCCATCCGGTCGGCCAGGATGTCGAGCGGGGTGCACAGCGGCCCCGTCACGCTGGCCTGACCGCTGTCGACCGGCGCCACGCGGTTGCCCACGGCGACCGGATAATTCTTGCGGATGACCTGKCCCAGGTTGCCGGAGGCCGCCAGGTGGTGGTGCATGCCGCCATCCGTCACGAGGAAGACTTCGCCGCGCGAGACCTTGCGGTCGACGACGCGCGTCACGTAGATGCCGCATTCGCCGACGAGGTAGCGGCCCAGTTCCAGCGCCAGCTTCGCCTGCGGCAGCGCCGCCGTCAACTTCTCCAGTTCGCCCGCCAGACGCGCGGCGATCGGCGCCACGTCGAGACGTTCTTCGCCGGGGAAATACGGGATACCGAAGCCGCCGCCGATGTTCACCTGGCGCACCGGCACGGGTGCCGCATCGGCCAGGCGCAGCGCGAGCCCGATGCTGCGCGCCTGGGCGTCGATGATGGCGTCGACACGCAGGCTTTGCGAGCCGGCGAAGATGTGGAAACCCTGGAAGTCGACGGACATCCCGGCCGCCGCGCGCAGCAGGCGCGGGACCTCCTCGGCGTCGATGCCGAACGGCTTGGCGCCACCGCCCATCTTCATGCCGGAGGATTTCAGTTCGAAGTCCGGATTCACGCGCAGCGCGATGCGTGGCGCGATGCCGAGACCGTCGCCGATGCGCGCGAGCGCGTTCAGCTCACGCTCCGATTCGACGTTCACGCACACGCCGGCGGCCACCGCCTGCACCAGCTCCGCCTCCTGCTTGGCCGGGCCGGCGAAGCTGATGCGCTGCGGCGCCATGCCCGCGTCCAGCGCGGTTTTCAATTCCCCGCCGGACGCGACATCCAGGCCGTCGACGAGACCGGCCATGTGCTGCACGAGCGCCGGCATCGGATTGGCCTTGATCGAGTAATGCAGCAGCACGCCTTGCGGCAGCTGCACGCGCAGGTCGCGCACGCGTTGCGTGCACAGTGCGCGGTCGACCGCGAAGAACGGCGTGCGGCCCACGCGCTGCGCGAGCCGGGGCAACGGGATGTCGCCAACCTGCAGGACATCGTCGACGACGGGAAAGTGGATCTGCGGCGCGTGGCGGGGTTTATTCATGATGCTTCGTTCGTTTGCAGGGAGTGGCGCAGCAGGTTACGGTCGATCTTGCCGTTCGGGTTGCGCGGCAGCGGGCCGGCGCGCAAGTCGACGCGGGCCGGGACCATGTAGGCAGGCAGGTGGCGCTTGCATTCCGCCAGCAGCGCGGCGGCGTCGACACTGCCCTCTTCCGCCGGCACGGCGATCACGGCGATGGCCTGGCCCAGTTGCGGATGGTCGATGCCGAAGGCGGCCACTTCGGCGACGAGGCCGGTCGCGTGCAATACCGATTCGATCTCGGTGGGGCTGATGCGGTAGCCGGACACCTTGATCATGTCGTCGCTGCGGCCGATGAAGTACAGATAGCCGTCGGCATCGCGGCGCACCGTGTCGCCCGACCACACCGCCAGTTCCGGCACGGGCAGGCCCGCATCCTGGCCGGGCGCAGGACGGAAGCGCTGCGCCGTGCGCGCCGGGTCATTCCAGTAGCCGAGGGCCACGAGCGCGCCGCGGTGCACGAGTTCTCCCGGTTCGTCGGCATCGCACGGGGCGCCGTCCGGGCGCACGACGAGGATCTCGGCGTTCGGGATCGCGCGGCCGATCGAATCCGGGCGGCGCGCGACCTCTCCCGGCGGCAGGTACGTGGAGCGGAACGCCTCGGTGAGGCCGTACATCAGGAAGATCTGCGTATCCGGCAATGCCGCGCGCAGCGCCTGCACCGTCGGCACCGGCATGGCGCCGCCGGAATTGGTGATGAAGCGCAGCGTGCAGCCGGCCGGCCAGGCGAGGCGCGCCAGCGCGATCCACAGCGGCGGCACGGCGGCCAGGCCCGTGATGCGCTCGCGCGCCACCATCGCGACGATATCCTTCGGGAACAGGTAGTTCATCAGCACGACGCAGGCGCCGCGCAGGAAGGCCGTCGTCAGCTGCGACAGGCCATAGTCGAAGCTCAAGGGCAGTACGGCGAGCAGGCGGTCGTCGGCGCGCAGGTCCAGGTAGCTGGCGACGCTCTGCGCGCCCGCGACCATGTTCCGGTGCGACAGCACGACGCCTTTCGGCTGGCCCGTGCTGCCCGACGTGTACAGGATCGCGGCCACGTCCGTGTCGATGCGGCGGTGCGGCGCGAGATGCGCGGACTCCTCTGCGGGCCACGCCAGCACGGGCAGCGCGGCGGCCGCCGCCGCGGCAACGGCCGCCGCGCCGTCGCCTTCGGCCAGCAGCACGGCGCGCAGGTCGGGACAGCGTTCCAGCACGGGCGCCAACTGCGCCAGGCGTTCGGCCGTGGTGGCCAGCAGGCGCACGTTGCAGTCGGCGAGGATGTAGGCGACCTGCTCCGGCTTGAGCAGCGGGTTGACGGGCACGAAGACGCAGCCGGCGGCGGCGGCGCCGAACATCGCCGCCACGTTCTCGATGCGCTTTTCCATGTACACCGCGACGCGCGCGCCGGGTTCGAGGCCGGTGCGCAGCAGCAGCGCGGCGACGGCGCGCACCTGCGCGGCCAGTTGCGCATAGCTGCTACGCCTGTCGCCATACGCCAGGGCTTCGGCGGCGGGCGTGCGGGCCGCACTCTCGAACAGGGAATCGTGGATCAAATGGTTCATCAATGCCATGGGGTCTGCCGGCAAGCGTGATCGGGCAAACGCCAATCTTACCAGTTCATCCCGCCAAGTCGTAGAGCAAGCCCTCGCACGCATTCGACACGTACGCAACGGTTGCGCTGGCAAGTCTGCTAGCCCTTGTTGACTCAACATTAAAAAAATGCTCTCATCTGATTCTTGAGATAAACACTCATCGCGCATCCACGAGGATCGACAACATGAACAAACCCCGCGCGAATGAAATCGATCTGCTGCGCTTTCTGGCGGCACTTGCGGTCGTCCTCTTCCACTATGCGTTCCGCGGGTATGCCGCGCACAGTTCATCGATGCCGTATCCGCTGCTGGAAGCGGCGGCCAAATACGGCAGCTACGGCGTCGAACTGTTTTTCCTGATCAGCGGATTCGTCATCCTGATGAGCGCCTCGGGCGGAAGCCTGAAGCACTTCGTCATCTCGCGCATCGTGCGCCTGTACCCGGCGTTCTGGGTCTGCTGCACGCTCACGGCCCTGGTCCTGCTCATGTTCGGCCGCAACCAGCCCACCGTGGTCCAGTATCTCTCCAACCTGACGATGCTGAGCGGTTTCTCGCTCATGCAGAAGATCGCCCCGGGATCGCATATCGACGGTTCGTACTGGTCGCTGGTCGTCGAGATGCGCTTCTATGCCCTGGTCGCGGTGGTCCTGCTGCTGCGCCAGATCCATCGGGCGGAAATCTTCCTCGCCGCCTGGTTCGCGACGGTCGCGCTGTTCGAACTGGCGGGCCTGGACCGCCTGCGCGATGTGCTGATCGTCGACTACGCCGCCTATTTCATCGCCGGCGCCATGATGTACCAGATCTGGTCGCACGGGCTGTCGTGGCTGCGCGCGGGCGTCATTTTGGGATGCTGGGCGCTGTCGCTGTACGAAAGCTGGATCGCCCTGCCGAAGTGGGAAGCCAACAACCATGTCGTCATGGACCGCGGCATCGTCCTGTCCCTCGTCACCGCATGCTTCGTGCTGATGTTCCTCGTGGCGACCAGAAGGACGGGCTGGATCGGCCGCCGCAACTGGATGGTGCTCGGCGCCCTGACCTATCCGCTGTACCTGGTGCACCAGTCCATCGGCTACGTCATCTTCAATCACCTGTATCCGGCGGTCGATGCGCACCTGCTGCTGTGGGGGACGGTGGCGGTGATGATCGCCGTCGCCTGGGTGGTCAACGTGCACGTCGAGCAGCGCTTTGCGGGCCCGTTCAAGCGGCGCCTGACCCACTGGTGGGATGCCGCGCACGCATCCATCGCGCCCGTGGCCTCGGCGAAGCCATCGGCGCCGGAATCCGACAACCGGGCCGATACGACGATCTGAGGCGTCCCGCTTACGGGCCGGAGCGCTCGCCCGGCGGCGGCGGGTACAACGGCTCCGCGATCGCGCGAACGGCTTGCGGCCGGCCCGCGAACAACGGGGCAAGCAGGTCCCGGTACCACTTCGTGCGGCGCTCGGTCAGCTCGCCCATGCCGACGACGCCCAGCAACAGGAGGCCGACGAACGCCGGCGCGGCATGCACACCGAGACCGTTCCACACCAGCACCGCCAGCGGCATGTGGAACACGTACATCGAGAACGTGAAACTGGAGAGATAGCGGACCACCCGCTCGCATTTCAGCAGCAGGCCCATGCCGAGCGAGCCGGCCGCCCAGAAGTTCGCCGCCACGACCAGGCCGAGCAGGAAATCGCCGACGAACTGGTTCGAGCCGCGCGTCAGGTCCATCGCCCCGGGCCAGAGGCCGCGCATGACTTCGCGGATGCGCGCGCCGACGTCGATCCAGAAAAACGCCAGCCCGGCGCCGAGCGTGAGCACGAAGATCCACAACGCCACCCGGCGATCGAGCACCGTCATGCGCCGGTGCAGCCAGACTCCGAGCAGCCACACGGGCATCAGCAGCAGGATCTTGGGGCCCGCGAGCAGCACGGCGCACAGCAGCAGCCAGCGGCTGGGGTGATAGCACCAGATGCCGAACAGGATGTAGTACCAGACCTCGTAGTTCAGCGACCAGAACGGGCCGTTATAGGGCAGCGCGACGTTCGCCCACGTTTGCGCGAGGAACGTCACGTTCAGCGCCACGTCCAGCGCATCCGACCCGCGCGTGCCCGCGTACTGCATCGTGTTCACGCCGAATGCGGCGAGCAGCAGCGACAGCGCGGCCGCGCCCAGCACGACGGGATAGATGCGGGCGATCCGGTGATGYAGGTAGCCGCGCAGTCCGAGCTCGGGCCGCGCCGCATGCGAAATGACGAAACCCGATAGCACGAAGAAGATGACGACCGCGGAATGCCCGGGCCACGGCAGCGGATGGTTGGGTACCGCGAGCGTCCACAGGTGGGATAGCACGACGAGCGTGGCCGCACCGAAGCGGACCAGGTCCAGGTACACCGATAGCCCGTGTGGGATTTCGCGTTTCATGATCGAGGCGCCTGTTGTGGGAAGTTTGGCATTCGAGACACAACACATCGCCAACGAGGCCCGGACTTGCATGTGTGTGATGCATAAATTATAACCTCAAAACCCATCCACACTGCCGATGTTGCTGCTTTGCCTCAGATGACGTCTACGCATCAGGCCAAGCCACAGCCAAGTATTTACCAACGTTTCATGCAGCTTGAATTCTGACAACGTTTGTTGTTTAATCATCACTTTTCGTAATTAACCATGCGTACCCAGGTGCGCATTACGGTTGCATTACGGTTGATACCGAGTTCTTTTTAACGACAGCCAACGTAAACTGTCGTATCGGACGGACTCGGTCTCGCGTGTTATATTTAATGCATGTCATCAACGAATCTTCCGCCGTCCGCCCGCCGCGCCATCCCTCCCGTGCCCGTGTTGTCGCTCGCGGCATTCGGGGGTGGACGCCGGGCCGCACTGCCCTCGTTGCTGGACGGCGCGGACGTGCGCCTCGTCACGAGCGGCCGCGTCGCCATCGGGCTCGCATTGCGCGCGCTCGGCGTGGGCCGCGGCGACGTCGTGCTGGTGCCGGCCTACCACAGTCCGTCGATGGTCCCGCCCGCACACTGGTGCGGTGCCGACGTCGCGTTCTACCGCGTGCATCCGGACACGGCGCCCGACCTGGCCGACATCGAAACGAAGCTCGCCGGCGGCAAGGTCAGGGCGATCCTCGCGACGCACTTTTTCGGCATCCCGCACGACCTGGCGCCGCTGCGCGCGCTGTGCGACCGCCGCGGCATCGGCCTCGTCGAGGATTGCGCCCACTGCTTCTTCGGCGCGCGCGACGGCGTCGCGGTCGGCAGCACGGGCGATTATGCGATCGGCAGCACCATGAAATTCTTCCCGATCTACGAAGGCGGCTGCCTCGTGTCGCGCCGGCACACCCTGGACGTGACCTTGACGAGCGCCGGCGCCGGCTTCGAACTGAAGGCCGCGCTGAACGCGCTCGAAGCCGCGTTCTCCTACGGCCGCCTGCCCGCGCTGCGCGCGCTGCTCATGCTGCCGCTGCGCCTGAAGGACAAGCTGTGGAACGCGTTCAAACAGCGGGGCGCGCGCGACACCGGCACGGCACACGCGCCGGCCGCGCCCGCGCTGGCGCCGTCGTCGTCGGACAGCGGCTTCGATTTCGATCCGCGCTGGGCCGACAAGCGCTCGTCCTGGTTTTCGCGCACGGTGTTGCGCAC
>NZ_JBFUDR010000201.1:0-11583 GCF_056404615.1 Massilia sp. P2_C2
ACACCTATCCGGCGCAGGGCGGCAAGGGTCCGCATGCGCTGCAAAGCGTGTCGGGCGCCTTCAGCGCCAGCTATACCTATGACGCCAACGGCAACGTCAAGACCGCCAACAACGGCGGCTGGCGCAGCGTGGCGTACACGAGCTTCAACCTGCCGGACAGCCAGAATGGCGTGCAGGGGCCGGGCGGTACGCAATATGTGTGGCAATACGACGAGAACCACCAGCGGATCAAGGAAAGCCGTACGAACGGATCGGGCACGCGCACGACCTGGGATCTGCATCCGGACAACGTGGGTGGTTTGTCTTTCGAAAGCGAACAGTCGGGCAGTACGACGAGCAACCGTCACTACATCAGTGCTGGCGGACAGATGATCGGTGTGCTGGTCAGTACCGGAGCGCTGCCGAGCCTGGCTGCCGGGCAAACGGCGCCGCCGGCGGTCACGAGCCTGACGTTGGTGAAGGTGGAGTACTGGCACCAGGATCACCTGGGCAGTCTGGCCACGACGACGGACCATACCGGAGCGGTGACGGCGCGCTACAGCTACGACCCGTTCGGCAAGCGGCGCTACACGAACGGCAACTATGATGCGAACGGCAACCTGGTGATCGACTGGTCGACGGGGACGAACAACGGCAACGATCGCGGTTGGACCGGGCACGAGCATCTGGACGATGTGGGCATTGTGCACATGAACGGACGGCTGTTCGACCCAATGCTGGGGCGGTTCATGCAGGCGGATCCGTTTGTGCAGAACCTCGGCAACCTGCAGAACTTCAACCGCTATGGGTACTGCTACAACAACCCGATGACGTGCACCGAYCCGAGCGGGCTCCTGTTCGGCGGGATGTTCAGTGTCCCGGTCATCGACAACCTGTGGAACAACCATATCAAGGCGTATGCGCCGATGATTGYGKCCATYGYGATYTCCGTCTATTTGCCKGGYGCSGAKTGGTTYATCCASATCGCTGGCRASGGCATGATGAATGCMGCGATTACCGGTTTCGTGAGTGGYAGYGTAKCGTCCGGCAACCTGAAGGGYGGYTTGCAGGGTGCCTTTACGGCCGGTATGTTCTATGGAGCCGGTAACGTAATTCAGGGCGGTAACTTCTTTACCGGCGGAGAAGGTGTACGATGGGGAACTGAGGCCGGTATTGCCTTGCATGGTGTTGTCGGGTGCGTGACGAGCGTAGCCGGTGGCGGTAAGTGTGGATCTGGGGCGTTGAGCGCGGCATTCAGCAAGGCGGCTACGCCGTGGACTGGCACGCTTAGTCCTGCTGAGGGAGCGGTCGCTAGTGCGGTTATCGGTGGTACCACCTCAGTGCTGGGTGGTGGCAAGTTTGCCAACGGTGCAATGACTGGGGCATACGGCTATCTATTTAACTGCATTCTGCACGAGTGCTTCGCCCAAGGGCGTGATGCGGAGAAGACGTTAGTAGATAAGCTTAAGACATCTGGTACAGCCGATGCACTCGGTTTGGATTTCAATAAATGGTCAGACGGCGAACATATCTTCCTTGGAAAACCTGACATCTTCTCGCGAGATTTGAACATGCTCTGGGAGTTGAAGCCGAATTCGCGTTACGGTTGGCTCGCCGGTGCAGATCAGCTTTTCCGCTATACGTTCGCCAGCGGATATGATCTGGGAACATGGGAGCCGCTGTTCGGCAGTCGACCGAGCATCATTCTTGAAGGTTCGATGAATCGTTATGAATACCACCTTGGGATGAACGGCCTGATCCTTTATAGCGCGCTTGATCAAAGTCCGATGGAGAAAGCTGCAATGCAACTCATGATAATGCGTGCGGCCATAAAAAACTCCAAAGCAGACGCAGCGGCTGCCCCCCCCGCCGACGCCAATGCCATTGCTTATTCCGTAAATATGTAAAAATGAAGAGGCAAACGAATAATGCGGTCAATCCGCCGCAAGGCAATATCAGCGGCGCATTGATCTCGGAGGAGGAGGCAAAAAACTTGTCGAGCCGGATTTTTCCTTTGGGCGATCAATGGCAAGACATCTGTGTTGAATTGGAAGCTGCTGGGTTGGGAATCCCATCAAAGGTAGTAAGATGCGCGATTGAGACGCTTGCCGGCACGGAGGAAGGGCGAGCCAAACTTCACGCTTATTGGCGTGAGTGGGCGAAAGAAAAGCTTGCAGGACTAAATGGGCCGAGAGATATTTTCCGTGGCCATTATCCACATGTGTCCGCTTATCGATCCGATCTAATGGAGGCGCTGCGTAAATATGTGGCCGATGGAAGACTCAGCTCCGAAGGTCCGATTGCTTCGCCCCAAATCGAACCGACGCTCAAACGCTACATTGAGAGACTTCCTGATAACCCAGCGGCAATACAACTGCGCAAAGAGATCCAAGAAGCAAGACAACAAGCGGCATTAGCGTTGAATCTTCCAGAAGACCCCGAGTTCGCCAAACTAAGTGCGAGCGCGAGGTACGAAATGTTAATCGATCGATATCGAGCGTCCCTGGAGCCGGCGGGTTTTAAGTTGGACTCTCATCGCAAGACAGGAGTAGTGTTTCGCAAAATTACCTCCGACGAGCGCTGGGCGTTCCTGCTCGCAGACCAGTCGAAGGGTGATGTGGATACGGGATCATTATCCCCGAGCTTTGCGCTTACGTTGCCGAAAAAAGCTGTTGTGCCGAACGCTGTGTCGTTGAGCTCGGTAGCAGCGTTCTTACCAGATGACATTGTGCCGCGCTTCCACGCTTCATGTTTTTTTGCCAAAGATTCCTATGCGCAGTTTTGCTTAGCTGCCGATTCAATCGCGTTCCTGACGAAGATACTTTACGTTCGTGTTGATAAGCTGCTTGCGGAAAAATGAAATGTTTAAAAGGCATTCTGATTCCTTTTATTTTTGAATTTTATTAATTTAGGTGCGGTTGTGTTGCAAGTGACTTTCCAGAAATCCAGCAAGACCTGGTTTGTGCTATGGTTCTTGGCGAGCGCATTGTTCTGTGCYGGGCTGGCGTGTTATTTTCATGTGACTCCGCTAAATGTCCGCCGTCATGTGGATCATGAGAAGGCTCTTGCTGGACTCAATGCGGAAATGGCTCGAGTGTACGGATTGCTGGGCGATACCACGAATGTATCGCGAAGCCAATATTTAGGATTCGAACATGTGTCCACACTGCTGACAGACCTGCAAACGACCTCGTCACGTACCGGCCTGCTCGTGCTCGACGCAACAAGCCGCCCAATGGAAACCAAGGAAAAGACCCTTTTCGGCCAGGTTCAAATCAGTACTCGAATGAAGGGCAATTACAAAGATATTAAGAATGTGATATCCAAATTGCTCGCAACGCACGAGGGTTTGTCGCTCGATGGACTCTCGTTCCGACGCGCCCGCGCGGCCGATCCGCTGCTGGACGCCGAAGTCAGACTGACGTTTTATTACAAGAAGGACGCATGAAGCTCAAGCGTCAACATGGCCTAGCTGCTGCGTTAATCACCACGCTCGCGTTGTCCGCACATGTGGCCATGCAGGACGTATCGCGTGCGCAGGTTGTCCAGCCCTCCGATGCGAAAACCACGGGGACCAGGGCGGACGGGCCAGCGCCGAACGGTCAACCAGCCGCTGCAAAGAACGACGAACGCGACCCGTTGCTGGAAGCCGCAAACGATCCGTTCAAGGTGGTGAGCTTCGTGGCGCCTGTGCAAGCCGCGCCGGTCGCGCCGGTCGCGCCTCCCCCGGCGCCGGTTGTGCAACCCAAACCGGTTGCCCCGCAGTTCCCCTATCAATATTTTGGCCGCATGATCGATGTGGACGGCCAAAAGCTCACTTTCCTGTCAAGAGATGGCGTCCTCGTGCCGATAAAGGTGGGCACCGTGCTGGATGAGATGTATCGCGTCGATGCTGTGGCCGAAAAGCAAATCTCATTGACTTATCTCCCGCTTAATGAGCAAATTTCGATTTTTACGCAATCGGCCGCGGAGTGAACACCGCCGGGTGCGTACCCAATAGTTTTGATCTGGAGTTGTTTTGCGAACTTTAGTTTTGCGCTCGAGCGCCGCGGTACTGGCGACAATCCTGTTTGCCGGTTGTGGGGCCCAGTACATCCGAAATGGCGCCGAGGATGACATCGGTGCCGGTCGGTATGAGGCGGGACTGAAGCGATATGAAGAGGGGCTCGCCCGCTACCCGGAAGACGTTACGCTGCGCGCCGGTGAGGTGAGTGCGCGCCAGAAAGCGGTCTCGCAGTTGATGGCCACCGCCGTCGCGGCCCGAGCCGAAGGCAATACTGCGCTTGCGAAAAGCGCATTGAAGCGCGTGCACGCAATCAGCCCGGACAACGAACGCGCTGCCGCAATGCAGCTCGACCTGGATCGGGACGAGCGGCGCAAGGCAACCGTGATGGAGGCGCGGGATTTGCTGGCCAAAGGGATGCGCGAGCGGGCCATGTTGCTCGTTGAAGCGGCGCTGAAGGACAGTCCCGCCGATCCTGAATTGTTGAGCATCCAGCGTGAGCAGGAACTCTTCGTGCGTCAGGAAGAGTTTAACTCCACGCATCTGTCTGAGTCCCGCCGGGTGTCACTGGATTTCAAGGACGGCAGCGTTCGGATGGTACTCGATGCATTGACCCGTAACAGCGGGGTCAATTTTGTGATCGACAAGGATGTACGCGCCGATTTGCGCACATCCATCTACCTGCGGGACACCAGGGTCGAGGATGCGCTCGAACTGATCACGACCACCAGCCAGCTGGTGTACAAGGTGCTGGACAGTTCGACGGTGCTGATCTATCCGCGCACACCGGAAAAGATGCGTGAGTATCAGGACCTGGTCGTGCGGGCATTTTATCTGTCGAATGCCGACGTCAAGCAGACTGCCAACATGCTGAAAACGATGCTGAAAATCCGCGAGCCTTACGTGGACGAGAAGCTCAATCTCATCATGGTGCGCGAGACGCCCGAGACGATTCGCCTGGCGGAGCGTCTGATCGCACTCCAGGATCTCGCTGAACCCGAGGTGATGCTCGATGTCGCGGTACTCGAAATTAAACGCTCCAGCCTGACCAATCTGGGGATACAGTATCCAGACAGTTTTACCCTGACGCCAATCGCGCCGACAGGCGGTTTCAACCTTGGTAATGTCAAGAACATCAACAAGGACACGGTGGGCGTGACGGTACCGGGTGCGACCATTAATTTCCACCGGGATGTCGGGGACGCCAATATCCTTGCCAACCCCAAGATCCGTGCCCGGAATCGAGAGAAGGCCAAGGTCCTCATCGGCGACAAACTTCCGATCGTGACGACGATGGGAAGCGTCAACAATGGCGGTTTTATCTCTGAATCGGTCCAGTACGTCGACGTCGGCCTGAAGCTCGACGTCGAGCCGAACATTTACCTGAATGACGATGTCGCCATCAAGATGGGACTCGAGGTGAGCTCGCTCGTCAAGCAGATCAAGACGACGGGTGGATCGCTGGTTTATCAGATCGGCAATCGTACCGCGGACACGGTGTTGCGTCTCCACGATGGCGAAACGCAGCTGCTGGCTGGCCTGATCAGTAACGACGAGAGGATGAGTGCCAACCGGATTCCCGGAATCGGCGATCTGCCTATCGTCGGCAGGCTGTTTGGCTCGCAAAGCAACGACAGCCAGCGTACCGAAATCGTATTGTCGATCACGCCGCACATCATTCGTAACATCCGTCGTCCGGACCTGAATCAGTTGGAATTCTGGTCCGGGTCGGAAGCGATATTGCGCAGCCGTCCATTGACCCCATCCGCTTCGCCAAAAGACAAGAACCCGAATGCCAAACCGGGGGACATGCCCGGACGGCCCGCTGCCCCTGCGGCCGCTTCGCCTAACGTCCCCGGTCCCGATGCGAATGCGCAGGGAGAAGCAAAACCTTCTTTCGTATTGGGCTTGACCGGTCCGAAGGAGGTCAAGGTCGGCGAAACGTTTACCGTTCATGTGAATGTCAAGACCGATGTCCCTGTTCGGGGCATGCCCGTCGAGCTGCAGTTTCCCAAAGGCATCGTCGAAATCGTCGATGCCGAAGAGGGGGCATTCCTGGGTCGTGATGGAACGCAGATCAGCAAGACCAAGACGCTGAACCAGGCGGAAGGCCGGGCGTCCATGGCGCTGCTTCGCTTTAACGGCAACGGTGAAAAAGGCGAAGGCACCGTGATGAGCTTCCGGTTCAAGGCCCTTTCCGCAGGGACGGCGGACATTCAGGTGGTACTGGTAAAACCGGTGTCGCCCGAACCGATCGTCGTTCCTGCAACGCCTGCATCCACCAGGGTGACCGTCAAGTGATCCGCGCCAGGAAGCACGGGTATACCATCATCGAGATGCTCGTCGTGATGGTCGTGTTGAGTGTCCTTGCAACGGCGGCGATGCCCCTGGTCGAGCTTTCCGTAAAGCGCAACAAGGAGCGGGCGCTCAGGCAGGAGTTATGGGAAATCCGGCATGCGATCGATGCCTATCGACGGGCGTACGAAGCCGGCCGCGTTGGCGATGCATTCAGCACGACAGGATGCCCACCGTCGCTGGCGGCACTCGTTGCTGGCGTTCCCGACTTGAAGAACCGGGGGGAGCCGATCTATTTTCTCAGGCGCCTCCCGCGTGATCCCTTTGCGCCTTCGGCTGAACCGCCAGAAAAATCCTGGGGGATCCGTAGTTATGCATCGACTCCGGACGAGCCGAAGGAGGGCAGCGACGTCTTCGACGTGTATTCGAAATCGGAGGAAGTCGGGATGAACGGTATTCCTTACCGGCAGTGGTAATGCAGATGACCAAGCGAAATTCCGGCTTCACGCTCATCGAACTATTGGTCGTGATGGTGTTGATAGGCCTGCTGCTGTCGATCGCGGTGCCAACGTATTTTGTCCACATCGATCATGCGAAGGAAACCGTTCTGCGTGAAGACCTGGTCCGGATGCGCGACGCCATCGACAAGTTCTATGGCGATGCCGGTGTCTACCCGGAATCGCTCCAAGAGATGGTGGTGAAGCGGTATTTGCGCAAGATACCTGTCGATCCAATCACGGAGCGCGCGGATACATGGGTCATCGTCGCGCCGGTGCGCAAGGACATGGGTAAGGTATTCGACGTCAAGAGCGGTGCTTCAGGACGTGCGCATGACGGAAGCGACTATGCGTCGTGGTGATTTTGTGCACCGGCGCGCGCAACAGGGCTTTACGTATGTCGTCGTGCTGTTTGCGTTGGCGATCGTGGGTGTCGGCCTGGCGGCGTTAGGCGAATCGTGGTCGAGCGTCTCGCATCGGGACAAGGAAGATGAGTTGATCGATATCGTTGGCGAATACATGGCTTCGATCAACAAGTACTATATACGGTCGCCCGGCACTCCCAAGACCTTCCCGCTCCGTCTGGAGGATCTGTTGGAAGATCACCGGTTTGCAGGTACGGTCCGGCACCTTAGAAGGTTGTATCGCGATCCGATGACTGGAAAGCCGCAATGGGGATTGATCAGGAATGCATCCGGGGGCATCGTAGGTATATACAGCTTGAGTGACAGGGAAAGTCTCCGTAATCGCGGCGCATTCGTGGACGGTGCGCTGCCGATTTCGGGGACACACTATTCCGAATGGAAATTCATCTCGTCGTTGCCTGAAGCTGCGCCCCAGATTCAGCCAATCCAACCGTCAGTACCTGCGACATCAAACGCCGCGCAACCACCTCATCAGTAATCTTATGGAATTCAATATAAGAGCGTTCGATCCCGCATCGGGAGGGATCATTGAACGCAAGCAGGAAGGTGAACACCGCGAAGCGGTTCTGGCTCTTCTGGAACACGAGGGGTTGACGGTACTTTCAGTGAACGCTTCCGAGCAGCTGCGGCGGGTCCGCCGTTCACAGCGTTTCGATGCCGTCCTGTTTTGCGAAGAATTGCGTACCTTGCTCTCTTCAGGCATGTCTCTGGTCGAAGCCATCGACACGCTTTGTTCAAAGGGAACCGGCGATTACAAGCACACCGTTTTGCGTGAGCTTCATCAGCGCCTGCTTGATGGTAAGCAATTGTCGTCGGCGCTGGAGCTCAACCAGTTTCCTTTTTCGCCATTGCTGATCGCGTCGATCAGGGCAAGCGAGCGGTCGAGCAGGATCGAAGTGGCGCTGGACGAGTACATCAATTACGAGACGATGGGGCGTGAGCTGGGCCGCAAACTGGTCAGCGCGGCGATTTATCCGAGTCTGGTGATCGGATTCGGGGCTGCAGTGTCCATGTTCATGATCGCCTACGTGGTGCCCCGGTTTGCCCACGTGTACGACGACTATACGCGCTCGTTGAGCTTGCCGACGGCTATCCTGCTCAAGGTGGGCGTTTTTTGCTCTGAAAATTTTATTGGTATCGCGC
Organism: Massilia sp. P2_C2; assembly: GCF_056404615.1. Lineage (NCBI taxonomy): Bacteria > Pseudomonadati > Pseudomonadota > Betaproteobacteria > Burkholderiales > Oxalobacteraceae > Massilia > Massilia sp. P2_C2. Next base: position 8,343 of record NZ_JBFUDR010000201.1, read on the forward strand.
TCTGCCTGCTGGCTGTCGTGGCGGGGATCGTCGTGCTGTACAAGAACGGGAAGCTCAAGACCATTTCGTTACGCATACTCTCCAGGTCGAAGACCGCTCGACATTATCTGAGGCTTTATCAGTTGTCACGGATTTACCAGACGCTGTCGATGCTGCTCCGAGGCGGGTACACGTTGTCTGATGCGATACCTCTCGCACAGAATCTGGCGTTCGACGAGAAGTTGCGGGAACGTATCGGGCTGTCGCGCGAGCGGATCCTGGAAGGACGCCGTTTCAGCACTGCGCTTGCGGAGTACGGCTTGACGGACACGGTCACCGAACGCCTGTTACAGGTCGGAGAAAGGTCGGGGAGCCTGGCAAAGGTGATGGATGTCATTGCGCAGAATTCCCGGCAGGAATTCACCTTGTTTCTCGAACGCGCGACGCGGCTGGCAGAGCCGATTTTGCTGATGGCGGTCGCGATCATGATCGGACTGATCATCGTCATGATGTACATGCCCATTTTTGATCTTGCGGGAGGGCTTCAGGGTGAATAAACCGCTTTCACAACACACTTCCGCCATCAAGGAACTGTTGCCGGCGGCGCGCGCCAAAGCGGCGGCAAGCGGTCGCTGCCTTTCCGTCGAGCTGCTTGGATTGGCGGGAAGAACCGACGCGGAATTGGAAGAAGTGTCCAGCACGGTTCTGGGGGTGACTTATCTGTCGCAACAGCGTTTGTTCGAGCAGAGTCTCGATCTCTCTCAGCTCAGCTTTACGGACTGCGCGAGCCGCTCGATCTTTCCGTATCGGGTAGATGGGCAACAACGCTTCGCGGTCGCCGATCCTTGGGATGACCAGGCGCTGCAATGGTTGTCGAACAAGGTCAACCATTATCCGTTCGTGGTCTGGAGCGGTCGATCGCATATTGCGGCAGCACTTGAACGGGCGCAGACGCGCGTCAAAGCATCGAGCGAAATAGGTCATGCATCGGGCAACGTCGGGCAGCTTGCCTCGAATGCGACCGCAACGATTTCGATCGAAACCATCGAACGAAGTGCCAGCCCGATCGTTCGTTTTGTTGATTCGGCGATTTACGATGCGTGGCGGGCGGGCGCGAGCGATATTCACTTCGAATGCGATCGCGGGGGCGTGCACGTCAAGTTGCGTCTTGATGGTGTGCTGGTCCCGGCAGCGGAATTGCTGGATGTCGTGCGGGCAGAGGAGGTGATTTCTCGCATCAAGGTGCTCGCCCAACTCGACATCGCCGAGCGGCGCATTCCTCAGGATGGCCGGTTCCGTGTAACGCTGGGGGAGCGGGAATTGGATTTCCGGGTGTCCATCATGCCGAGCATTTTTGGCGAAGATGCTGTCATTCGTTTGCTCGACAAGGCGCAGCTGTCCAACTCGGACGCCAGTATTTCGCTGGAGAGTCTCGGTCTCGACGCCGATGCCATCACGCGCATCAGACGACTGTCTAAGCGTCCACATGGCATGTTGCTGGTGACGGGACCGACGGGTAGCGGCAAGACGACCACGCTGTATGCCGCGCTTTCGGAAATCAAGACCGGCCAGGAAAAGATCGTTACGATTGAAGACCCCGTCGAGTATGAATTACCGGGCGTGCTTCAGATTCCGGTGAATGAAAAGAAGGGCCTGACGTTTTCGCAGGGTCTCAGATCGATTTTGCGCCATGACCCGGACAAGATCCTGGTCGGCGAGATCCGGGACAGCGAAACTGCTGAAATTGCCGTGCAGGCCGCTCTGACGGGCCATTTGGTGTTCACGACTGTTCACGCCAACAGCGTGTTCGATGTGATCAGCCGCTTTGCGCACATGGACATCGATCTCTACAGTCTTCTGTCCGCGCTGAACGGCGTGGTTGCGCAGCGGCTTATCAGGTGCAATTGCCCTCATTGCAGTCAGCCCGAGACAACGGTTTCTCCTGAGCTGGCAGACCGTTTCAGGGCGGCGGGAGTCGACATGGCGGGGGCACGATTCATGCGGGGTACAGGCTGTGATAATTGCAGGAGTACAGGATACAAAGGACGCTATGCGATCGCCGAGGTATTGGGCTTCGATGATACCATTCGCACAATGATATTGAATCGTAGCGATGTGGCTGAGGTGAAGAAATATGCGAGGGCGCAGGGTGTGCGTCCGCTGAGCCTGAGAGCACTGGATCTCGTGATGACGGGTGTAACGACGATCGACGAGATCGACCGGGTGGTAGCTTATGAGTGAGACGCTTCATCTTTACCTGACCGGGCGCGATGCGCATTTGCGGCGCGTGGCAGGGTATTTCGGCCGCGGCCCGGTCGACGAGGTAGGGCAATGGCAATGGAATTTTCTGGATCCGCTCTCCTTGAATTTTGATGCCGTTGAGGGCATGGACTGGGAGCGGCGGCGTCGCCTGCATGTTTATCTGGGTTCCGCGCTCTGCAAGTTCATGGTTGACGATTTGCCTGACGGTGTGCGGGATGAAGAATATTTGGCCGTGGCATCCGCAAAAATGGCGCACAAGTTGGGGATGACGCCTTCAGAATGGGCGTTCACATCCCAGGTCAGCAAGGCCGATCGCAGGACGTTTACCTGTGCATTGCGTAAAAATATCGCCGACCGTGTCAATGCTCTTGCGGCGGAACACAAGTTGAAGTTGGTGTCGATGACGCCATTTGTTGCGTCATTGTGGAACGAATGCGAGAAGGCTCCAGATGGCGCAGCCGATTCAAATTTCTCCCTGATTGTGATCGAAGGAGATGCATTTACTACGCTCGCAGCCAAGGATGGGGTCATTCAGTCGATGAACAGCTTTTTTCATCGTGGCGAATCCGATCTGGTCGATCGTGAAGTGAACCGTTTGCAGCTTTCGCTTGGCGTGCAACAGAAGATTGGCGTCGCGTTGTTGAAAAGACTACGTCCGTTTGTCGATCATCAACCTGAAAAACTGGTTCAAGCCCGTCATGTCCAGCCGCTGCGGAGCAGGCCCGACTTTAGCGATCTGATGTTCCGCGACGAAGCCAAAGACTCTGCTTGATGACTAAACTCGAAATTGATTTTGTCCAGCGCACCAATTTTCCGTGGCTTGCAATGGTGTTTTTTGTTCTATCCCTGTTCTTCTGCGGCAGTCAGGCGATCGTATGGTACAAGTGGCGCGAACAGATAAAGAGCGATGAGGCGCGAATTGAACAACTGGAAAGAGAACTCAAGGTAAAGAAACGGGCCGCAGAAGCCGCCATGGGAGCTCAACGTACGGTGCTGGAGG
>NZ_JBFUDR010000202.1:0-11545 GCF_056404615.1 Massilia sp. P2_C2
GCACCGTACGCCGCCACGGCCAAATCAACTACAAAGGCGGCGTGTACTTCGTCGGCGAAGGACTGTATCAAGAAAGCGTCGCCATCCGACCGACAGAAAAGGACGGCGTGCTAAAGATCATCTTTTGCCATAAAGAGGTCGGCCAAATCGACCTCACCGCCGCTAAAATGACGACCAGGTAGTGTCACCCATGTCTCTAGACATGTGTTACCTATGTCCCTGTGCTAAACACACCCCTGTGCCCACGCGTGACGTATGCGGTTTGTTGGCGTTACGCGTGGGCACGGGGTGCCCACCCTACTCGTCATCGAGAATTCTGAGGGCCGGGCCCTCGAGGTCGTCGAACTGCCCACTGTCGGCCGCACCGAAGAAGATCCACACCGCGAACGCAATCAACATCACGCTCAGCGGCACCAGCAAGTACAAGGCTTCCATCGTCATCCCCTTCTCAGCCGCAGCGCGTTGAGCACCACCAGCGCCGAACTCGCCGCCATGCCCGCACCCGACAACCACGGATTCAGCAGGCCGCACGCGGCCGCGGGAATCGCGGCCACGTTGTACAGCATCGCCCAGCCCAGGTTCTGGCGGATCACGCGCAGCGTGGCATCTGCGGTGTCCAGCGCAGCGGCCAGCGGACGCAGGCCTTCACCCAATAGGACGCAGTCGGCGTGCAGCTGCGCCAGCTGGGCGCCCTGCCCCATCGCGAACGACACGTCGGCGCCGGACAGCACGGCCGCGTCGTTGATGCCGTCGCCGACCATCGCCACGACGGCGCCGCCGGCCTGCAGGCCGCGCACGACGTGCAGCTTGTCCTCGGGCAGCTGCTGGCCCAGCGCGTGGCCGATGCCGAGCTGCATGGCGACGTCCTGGGCCGCGTCCTCGGCGTCGCCGGACAACAGCACCACCGTCTTGCCCGACTCGCGCAGCGTGGCGACGACGTCGCGTGCCTCCGGTCGTATCTCGTCGACGAGGTCGAAGCGTGCCACCCAGCCGGCGCCGCTGCCGAGCCAGACGGCCGTGACACCGGCGGGCTGGCCGCACGGCGCCTCCGTGCCGGCGAGGTCGGCCACGAACGCGGCATTGCCGAGCCGGTAACGCCGGCCGCCGATCTCGCCCTCGACGCCCTGGCCGACGACCTGCCGCAGCGCTTCCGCCACGAGCGCGACAGGCTTCGCGGCATCGCGCAGCGCCTGTGCCAGCGGATGCGCGCTGCCGGCTTCCAGCGCGGCGGCCAGCTGCAGGGCCATGCTGCGGCGGGTGCCGAACGTCAGCGTGTCGCGCAGCACGGGATGGCCATAGGTCAGCGTGCCGGTCTTGTCGAACACGACGTGCGTCGCGCGGCCCAGCGTTTCCAGCACATGCGGCTTGACGGCCAGCACGCCGCGCCGCAGCAGGCGGTCGGTGGCGGCGGCCAGTGCCGTCGGCGTCGCCAGCGACAGGGCGCACGGGCACGACACGACGAGCACCGCGATCGCGGCCGGCCAGGCGCGCGCCGGATCGATGAATTGCCAGCCCGTGAACACGACGACCGTCAGCGCCAGCAGCGCGCGCACGAACCATGCGCCGACGCGGTCGGCCCACAACGCGAGCGCCGGCTTGTTCTGCCCGGCGCGCTCGACGAGCCGCACCAGCAGCGCCAGCGCGCTGTCGCGCGCGCTGCTCGTCACGCGCACGACGATGGCCTGGGCCACGTTCACGGCGCCGCCGGGCAGTTGCGCGTCCGGTCCCATGCCGCGCGTGCGGCTTTCGCCCGTCAGCAGCGCGAGGTCGATTTCCGTCTCGCCTTCGACGATCACGCCGTCGGCCGGCACCGCCTGGCCCGGCGCCACCAGCACCAAGTCGCCGGGCGCCAGCCTGTCGGCGGGAACCTGCTCCGTCGTCCGCGCCTCGGGCCAGCCCGGCATCCGCTGCGCCGTCGCCGGCGCCACACGCTGCAGGCCTTCCAGTGCGCGCGCGGCGCGCCGGCGCGCATCCAGCTCCAGGTAGCGGCTGCCCAGCAGCAGGAATACGAACATCGTGATCGAATCGAACCAGACGTCGCCGTGGCCGCGCACGACAGACGCGGCGCTGCCCGCGAACGCGGCGAGGATGCCCAGCGCCACCGGCACGTCCATGCCGGCCACGCCGCGGCGCACGTCCAGCCACGCGCCGCGCAGGAAGGGCCAGGCCGAATACGTCACCGCGGGCACGGTCAGCAGCAAGGCCGCCCAGTGCATCAGCGCGCGCATGTCGTCATCCATCGTGCCGTCCGTCGCGARGTAGACGGGGAAGGCGTACATCATCACCTGCATCATCGCGAGACCCGCCACGAACAGGCGGCGGAACAGCGTCTTGCGCTCGCGTTCGAGATGGGCCGCGTGGCGGCGCGCGTCGAGCGGATATGCCGTGTAGCCAATGGCGCGCAGCGCGACGAGGATGTCGCTGGCCTTGCACACGGCCGGGTCCCAGCGCACGCGCAGGCGTTCAGTCGCCACGTTCAACAGCGCTTCCGTCACGCCCGGCAGCGCGCCCACGCGGCGTTCGATCAGCCATACGCAGGCGGCGCAGCGCATGCCTTCGATGGTGAAGACGGCATCGCCGGCCTCCACCACGTCGTCGTAGGCGCGCAACGCGGCGAGGTCGGCGTCATTCCTGCCTGGCGCGGCGAACGCCGTGCGATTGTCGTAGTAATCCGCGAGACCGGCGTCGGCGATGGCCTGGGCCGCGGCAGCACAGCCGGGGCAGCACATGGCGCGGGCAGCGCCGTCGACGACGGCCGTCCACGGACTCGTAGCCGGTGCCGGCTGGCCGCAGTGGTAACACGACGCCAGGTCGGCGGCGCTCATGCGGCCCCCGGTGCGACGCACAGGGTGTCGATCCAGCCATGCGGCAGGCCGCCCGCGGCGCGCGCRAGACCCAGCAGGCCGAAACCCAGCACGACGATGCCGCACGCGAGCCGCACGCGCGGGTTCCGCAACCAGCCGCGCACGCGCGTGCCCAGGAGGCCCAGTCCGAGGAGCATCGGCAGCGTGCCGAGCCCGAAGGCCAGCATCACGAGGGCGCCGCTGTACGCGGAGCCGCTCAGCATTGCGGTAACGAGGACGCTGTAGACCATCCCGCACGGCAGCCAGCCCCACAGGCTGCCCGCCATGAACATGCGGGCCGGTCCATCGATCGGACCGACTTTGCGCAACAGCGGCCGCACGCGGCGCCATACGACCTGCCCGCCCTGCTCCAGGTGCGCGAGGCCGTGCCACGCATCCATCAGGTACAGGCCCAGCGCGGCCAGCATCAGGTTCGCGGCCCAGTACGCGCCGGCCTGCAGCGCCGGCAAGCGCGCGACTGCCTGCGCCCCCTGCGCCAGTCCGCCGGCAAGCGCGCCCGCCGCCATGTAGCTGCCGATGCGGCCCGCGTTGTAGGCGAGGACGTTCGCCAGCGGCGCATGTGCGGCGGGCGCAGGCCGGATCGGGATCGTGCGGCCGACCGACGGGGCCACCGACAGCGCGCCCACGATCCCGCCGCACATGCCGGCGCAATGGACGCTGCCCAGCAGGCCGACCACGAACACGGGAAGCAACGCAGGAACCAACACGACGGCGTTCATGCCGTCACACCGTCTTCGAGTGGGTGGCGACTGTACGCGAGGCCAGGTAGCGGTCGAACACCATGCACACGTTGCGGATCAGCAGGCGGCCTTTCAGCGTGACGGTGATCCAGTCCGGTTCGATCTCGATGAGGCCGTCGCGTTCCAGCTCGGCCAGCTCTGCCAGCTCGCGCTCGAAATAGGTGTGGAAAGCGATCGGGAACGCCTGCTCGATGGCGGCGATGGACAGTTCGAACTGGCACATCAGCTTCTGGATCATGCTGCGGCGCAGGACGTCGTCCATCGACAGGCGTATGCCGCGCGCCACCGGCAACTCGTTGCGGTCGAGCGCGTCGTAATAGGCGTCGAGCGTCTTGACGTTCTGGCTGTACGTGGCGCCGACGGCGCTGATGGCCGACACGCCACAGGACACGAGGTCGGTGTCCGCGTGCGTCGAATAACCCTGGAAATTGCGGTGCAGGCGGCCCTGCATCTGGGCCACGGCGAGGTCGTCGTCGGGCTTGGCGAAATGGTCCATGCCGATGTAGACATAGCCCGCGGCCGTCAGGCGCTCGATGCACAGCTGGAGCATGCGCAGCTTCGTGTCGCTGTCCGGCATGTCCGCTTCGTTGATGCGGCGCTGCGGCTTGAACAGGTGCGGCATGTGCGCGTAATGGTAGACGGCGATGCGGTCCGGGGATGCCGCGATCACCTTGTCCAGCGTGGCGCGCATCGTGTCGGTCGTCTGTTTCGGCAGGCCGTAGATCAGGTCGATGCTGACGGAACGGAAACCCGCGTCGCGCGCGGCCTGGATGATGGCGCGCGTCTCGGCCTCGGGCTGGATGCGGTTCACGGCCTCCTGCACGTCCGAATCGAAGTCCTGCACGCCCAGGCTGATGCGGTTGAACCCCTGGCGCCGCAAGCTGTGCACGCGGCCGATCGACACGGTGCGCGGATCGATCTCGATCGAATACTCGCCGACGCTGTCCGGCGCAAAGCGGAAGCAGCGGCGCAGGTGCGTCATCAGGTCTTCCATCTGCGAATCCGACAGATAGGTCGGCGTGCCGCCGCCGAAGTGCAGCTGCTCGATGTCGTTCATGCCGGCGAACAGGCGGCCCTGCATCTCCACTTCGCGCTTCAGGTAGGCGAGATAGGTGGCGGCCTTGTCGCGGTTCTTCGTGACGATCTTGTTGCAGGCGCAGTAGTAGCAGACGGTGTCGCAGAACGGAATGTGCAGGTACAGCGACAGCGGCTTGCCGGCCCCGCGCGTGCGCAGGTCGGCGACGGCGTGCAGGAAATCGCGGTAGCCGAACGATTCCGTGAAGCGGTCCGCCGTCGGATACGAGGTATAACGGGGGCCGTTGCGGCTCAACCGGGCGATCAGGCCGGCGTCGAATTCGACGACGGGCTGGAACGCATGGAGCGCCGGGGCGCGGGGGACTGCATCGAACATCTTGAAACTCCTTCCTGCATTGTATGAAAGGAGTTTATTGAGGGGGTCTCGCAAAATCCTTGACTTGCATCAAAAATCCAAAAACCGGGTCTGGTACCTTGGCCGGCTCGTTGCCGCGACGACGCATGCGCCTGGTGGGCTCGGGGAGCCCACCCTACGGTAATCGTGACATCGTATGGTGGGCACCCCGTGCCCACCATGGGTGTAACGGCACGGGCGGTCTGACGATTATCGGGCGAGTTTAAAGACCGACAACACCTGCGCCAGATGCCCCGCCTGCGCCGCCACACTGGCCGACGCCGCGGCCGATTCCTCGACGAGGCCGGCGTTCTCGCGCGTGATGCCATCCAGTTGCACCAGCGCCGCATTCACCTCCGCGATGCCCTCGTTCTGCACGCGCGACGCTGCCGTGATGTCTTCCATGATGACGGCCGCGTCCTGCACCGAGGTCACGACTGCGCGCATCGTGCGGCCGGCAGCATCCACCAGCTCGTTGCCCTGCCCGACCTTGTGCACGGAATCGTCGATCAGCGCCTTGATTTCCTTCGCCGCCCCGGCCGAGCGCTGCGCCAGGCTGCGCACCTCGCCCGCCACGACGGCGAAGCCGCGCCCCTGCTCGCCCGCGCGCGCCGCTTCCACCGCGGCGTTCAGGGCCAGGATATTGGTCTGGAACGCGATGCCGTCGATCAGGCCGATGATGTCGACGATGCGCGTGGCCGATCCGCTGATCTGGCCCATCGTGCTGCCGACTTCCTGCACCGCCTCGCCGCCGCGGCCGGCCACGCGCGACGCCTCGCCCACGAGGCCATCGGCGCGCTCCGCGCTGTCGGTGTTCTGGCCCGCCTTGGCGGCGATTTGCGCGAGGCTCGCGGCCGTCTGCTCCAGGCTGGCGGCCTGCTCCTCCGTGCGCTGCGCCAGGTCCTGGTTGCCCTCGGCGATGGCGCGCGTCGCGGCCTCGATCGAGTCGACACTGGTCCGCACGTCGCCCACGATTGCCGTCAGGTTGATGTTCAGCTGGCGCAGCGCCAGCAACAGGCGGCCCATCTCGTCGTCGCGCCCGCGCGCGGGCATGCGCGACAGGTCGCCACCGGCCAGCGCGTACACCGCGTCCAGCGCCGTCTGCATCGGCGCGACGATGGCGCGGTGCAGTTCGGCCCAGGCGGCCAACGTCAGTGCGGCGCCGGCCAGGGCCAGCAGGCGCCAACCCCATTCGTGGGTGACGCCGGCCAGCGCCAGCATCAGCACCGCCTGCGCGCTCATCATGATGCCCAGGCGCCGGCCCAGCGGCAGGTGGCGCAGGTCCAGCAGGCCGGCCCACCAGGCCGTGCGGACGGGAGCGCCGCGGCGGATGGTCAATCCGTCGGCCCGGCCGGCGCGCATGCGCTTGTAGAGGGCCTCGGCCCGCTCGACCTGGTCGCGCGTGGGACGCGTGCGCACCGACATGTAGCCGACCGTCGCGCCGGCCTCCTTGATGGGGACCACATTCGCGACGACCCAGTAGAAATCGCCGTTTTTTCGACGATTTTTCACGAGTCCTGTCCACGGCTCGCCCGCCTGCAGCGTTTGCCACAGGTCAGCAAACGCCTCGGGCGGCATGTCCGGGTGGCGGACCATGTTGTGGGCCTTGCCGATCAGTTCTTCCTCGGCGAAGCCGCTGACCTCGATGAAGGTCGGGTTGACATAGGTGATACGGCCCTTCGTATCGGTCTTCGAGACGATGGATTGGCCGTCCTGCAACGGATATTCGATACCCGTGACGGGCAGATTGGTACGCAAGCGTGACTCCTTGTTGTCCTGGCATGGTTTTATTGATTTTTGGAAATTTTATGAAATCACGGCTGGTTTGCTCCTTGATGCAGATCAAAAATGGCGGAATAACTGTTAAACGGCCACGGCAAGAAACACGGGCGCCGCCCGGCCGTTAAAATGATGTACCCTGCGCGCAAATGCCCGCTGGGATCGCTATACCAACCTTGATGCGCATCGTGTTTTTGCTTGATAAAGACTTAACCAACCCAAAGTAGCCGTTGATGAACGATATCTCTCCTCTGACACGGCATCCCGATGTCCTCTATGGTCCGCACCAGCCCGAGCTGTTGCGCGACGAGATCCTGGCCGACCTGCTGGACGCCAGCGCGCGGCGCGCGCCGGACCAGCCGGCCCTCATCGCCGGCGACCGTCGGCTGACCTACCGCGAACTCGACGAACAGGCGAGCCTGGCCGCGTCGCGTCTGATCGACGCCGGCATCGGGCCCGGCGACATCGTCGGCTTGTGGATGCCACGCGGCATCGAATTGCTCGTGATGCAGGCCGGCATCGCCAAAGCCGGCGCGGCCTGGCTGCCGGTCGACGAGGACACGCCCGTCGAACGCCTGCTCGTCTGCATGGAAGACGCCGGCTCCCCCGCACTCGTCAGTAGCGAGCGCATGCGCGACCGCCTCGGCCCGGTGACACAGACTATCTACACGGCCGAGGCCCTGCTCGCGCCGGCGCCGGAGGACTACGCGCTGCGCCGCCGCGGCCACGTGCCGGGCGACGCCCCCGCCTACGTCATCTACACGTCGGGCTCGACGGGCAAGCCGAAAGGCATCCTGATCGACCAGCGCAGCATCTGCCACTTCCTGCGCAGCGAAAACGAAGTGCTGGGCGTGAAAGCGTCGGACAAGGTCTACCAGGGCTTTTCCGTCGCCTTCGACATGTCGTTCGAGGAAATCTGGATTTCGTACCTGGTCGGCGCCACGTTATGGATCGGCCCGAAGGAAACGGCCGGCGATCCGGAAGCCCTGCCGCGCCTGCTGGCCGAAAACCGCGTCACGGTGCTGCACGCCGTGCCCACCTTGCTGGCCCTGTTCGCCGACGACGTACCGAGCCTGCGCATCATCAACCTGGGCGGAGAAATGTGCCCGGAAACGGTGGTCGAGCGCTTCTCGAAGCCAGGCCGCCAGATGTTCAACACCTATGGCCCCACGGAAGCCACGGTGTCTGCCAGCCTCGCCCGGCTGGAGCCGGGCCGTCTGATCACGATCGGCACGCCGTTGCCGAACTATGGCCTGCTGGTCATTTCGACCGAGACCGATAAGGGTCTGCAGATTTTGCCGCGCGGCGACACGGGCGAGCTGTGCATCATCGGCCCGGGCCTGTCGGCCGGCTACCTCGGCCGGCCCGACCTGACGGCCGAGAAATTCCTCGCCAATCCATGGTCCTCCGGTCCGGACAATCCGCGCCTGTACCGCACGGGCGACCTCGCCCGCATCGAACCGGATGGCCAGGTCGTATGCCTGGGCCGCACGGACGACCAGGTCAAGATCCGCGGCTTCCGCGTGGAACTGGGCGAGATCGAGGCCCAGCTCGCCCAGCAGGAAGGCGTGGGCACGACAGCGGTGCTGTTGCGCAAGGACGACGGCATCGACCGCCTCGTCGCCTACTTCGTGCCGGCCGCCGGCGCGACGGACGAGCAGCTGTCGCCGGCCACGTTGCGCCGCGCCCTGTCCGGCACGCTGCCGCCGTACATGGTGCCGAGCCGCTTCGAACGCCTGTCCATCATGCCGCGTCTGACCTCCGGCAAGATCGACCGCAAGGCGCTGAAGGCGATGGCCCTGTCGGCCCCGCTGCCCAGCGATCCGGCCGAATCGGACGTGCCCGAAACGCCGGGCGAGGAAGCGCTGTTCTCCGCGCTGGAAAAACTGTTCCCGGGCCAGCCGATCCGGAGGGAGCTCGATTTCTTCAGCGACCTCGGCGGCCATTCGTTCTTCGCCGCCCGCCTCGCGACGGCGCTGCGGGCCAATCCGCGCTTCGCCCAGGTGACGGTGCGCGATATCTATCAACACCGGCAGATCGGCGCCATCGCGTCGGGCCTGGACCAGGCTGCCGGCACGGCCGCCATCGAACCCGACTGGACGCCGCCGCCCGGCGCGCGCCGCTGGCTGTGCGGCGTGGCACAGCTGGYGACGGTGCCCGTGCTGATCACATTGCGCATGGCCCAGTGGCTGGCGCCGTTCTTCACGTATCACTTCTTCACGGGCGACCCGGGCGACTCGGTGCCGCGCGCCATCGCCGCGTCGATCGTCGTGTTCCTGCTGGCGACCTTGCTCGAATTCGTGTTCGCGATCGGCGGCAAATGGCTCGTCGGGGGCAGGCTGCGGCCGGGCTCGTATCCATTGTGGGGCCTGACGTTTTTCAGGTGGTGGCTGGCCGACCGCCTCGTCGACGCCGCGCCGACCTACCTGCTGGCCGGCTCGTCGCTGTATGGCTGGTATCTGCGCCTGCTGGGCGCGAAGATCGGGCATGACGTCGTGATCGGTTCGATGACGGTCCGCTCGCCCGACCTGCTGGACATCGGTGACAACGTCAGCATCGGCAATGCCGTCAACTTCGAGAACGCGCGCGTCGAACGCGGCCGCCTCATCCTCGGCCGCATCCGGCTGGACGACGATGCGTGCGTGTCGTCGTACGCCATCCTCGAAGGCAATACGAATGTCGGCCGGCGCGGCCACGTGGAGGGCCAGACCGCGCTGCCGGATGGCGCGTCCGTGCCGGACGGCCGCGTCTGGAGCGGCTCGCCCGCGCGCGACACCGGCGCGTTCGATCCGTCCACCTTGCCGCCCCGTCCGCCCGTGTCCCGCGCGCGCCTGGCGGGCGAAGCGCTGTTCTTCGTGTTCGGCATGCTGCTCGTCGCCACGCTGTTCTTCATGCCCGTGTTCCCCAGCTTCGTGCTGATCGACTGGTTCGACGAGCGCGGCGCCATGCCGATCCTCGCGCAGAACTCGATCCAGGGCCAGCTGGTGCGCTACTTCGTGCTGGCGCTGCCCGCGTCCGCCGTGCTGATCGCGCTGACGATGCTCGTGTCGGCCGCCATCCGCTGGGGCTTTTTGCCGCGCATGATGCCGGGCCGCTCGGCCGTCCACAGCAACACCTACTGCAAAAAATGGCTGGTGAGTCACATCCAGGAATCGAGCCTGAACGTCCTGCACGGCATCTACGCGACCGTGTTCGCACCGTACTGGTATCGCCTGCTTGGCGCGAAAGTGGGCCGCGACGCCGAGATCTCGACGGCGCTGGGCGTCGTCCCCGACATGCTCACCCTGGGCGACGAGACCTTCATCGCCGACGCCGTGATGCTGGGCGACGAGCAGATCGACGGCGGCTGGATGACGATGGAGGCGACCGTCGTCTCGAACCGCAGCTTCGTCGGCAACGGCAGCTATATCCCGGACGGCACCGTGCTGCCGGAAGGCGTGCTCGTGGGCGTGCACACGCATGCGCCCGCGAACGAGCGCATGACGGGCGGCGACACCTGGCTCGGCTCCCCGCCGCTCCACCTGCCGGCGCGCGAACAGGTCAGCGGCTATCCGGAACACCTCACCTACCGCCCGTCGCCGCAACGCCGCCTCGGCCGTACCCTCGTCGAAGCGTTCCGCATCGTCGCGCCGCATGCCGTCGTCATCGCCGTCGGCTACACGGTCGTGCTGGACCTGATGCCGATCGCCGGCGCCGGCCGCTGGGGCGAGGTGATCTGGGACCTGGCCCTCGTCGGCCTCGCGTACGGCATCGGCAACTACCTGTTCGTGCTCGCATTCAAGTGGCTGCTGCTGGGCCGCTACCAGAAGCGCGCGGAGCCGATGTGGACACCGTTCGTCTGGCTGTCCGAAGGCGTGACGAACATGTACGAAGGCATCGCCGTCCCCAACTTCATGCGCTACCTGCGCGGCACGCCGTGGCTGCCCCTCGCCTTCAACCTGCTCGGCTGCCGCATCGGCCGCGGCGTGTACATGGACACGACGGACATCACGGAATTCGACTGCGTGAGGGTCGGCGACCACAGCGAACTGAACGCGCTGTCGTGCCCGCAGACGCACCTCTTCGAAGACCGCGTGATGAAGATCGACCACGTCGATATCGGCAGCAAGGTCTACATCGGTCCGCGCAGCGCCGTGCTGTACAGCGCGAAGGTCGGCGACAATGCCCGCATCGGCCCGCTGACCCTCGTCATGAAGGGCGAGCACATCCCGGCCGCGACGGGCTGGAACGGCTTGCCGGCGGCGCCACAGCGGGCGTGATGGCGTCGGTGCCCGTGCGCTGGTGGGCGGAAGGCGGGTTCACGCTCGCGCCCGGCTCCGACCCCGTCCAGGTCATCGGCGTTCGCGGCCAGACCGACCGCGCCACCGCCCGCCGTACGATCCGTAGCGCGCTTGTGGCCGCGCTCGCGCAGGCGGCCAGCTTGCCCTCCGAACGCGTCCTGCTGTGCGGCGCGCCGGGCGAGGCACCGTATGCCCTCCTCGACGGTTCGCGCCGTCTTGCCCTGTCGATCAGCCACGATAGCGACCTGTCCGTGGCCGCCGTGCGGCTGGACGGCGGCGCCGTCGGCATCGACGTGATGCAGGTGAGCGACGTGCCGGATTGGGAAGCCGTCGCCCGCGACTACCTCGGCCCCGCACGCGCGGCCGCGCTGGCCTGCCTRCCCGCGCCTGCGCGCGCCGCCGCGTTCGCGCGCGCGTGGAGCGAGCGGGAAGCACGGCTCAAGTGCCGCGGCC
>NZ_JBFUDR010000203.1:0-11538 GCF_056404615.1 Massilia sp. P2_C2
GATCCTTTTCCTCGCGCAGGTGGCCGATCATGGCGATGTCGGGCGGCACGCCCGCGCGCGTGCGTGCGCGGCGCAGGCGCGGGGCCGACTGGTAGATCACATGGGCCTTCCCGCGCACGTCCGCCGGCAGCTCGTCCAGGCCGCGCGGTTGCAGCACGACGAGGGCACCGGCGCGGTCGAGCGAAGCGCGCGCCGCGTCGTCGTCGTGGATGTCGCGGTAGAGATCCGTGCCCGTCATCACGAGCAGCGCCGGCCGCCCCGGATACGCGGCGTGGAATGCGGCCAGCGGGGCGGCCGAGCGGCGCGCGTGCAGGGCGATGAGCAGGTCGGGTACCGGGTCTCCCGGCTGCCATCCGGGGCCGATCGTGACGCGATAATCGCGCGCCAGGTGGCGCCGCCAGCGGCTCGCGGTCTGCCAGTTGCCGTTGTTTTCGCGCGCGGACGCGGGGCTGACGATATGGATGAGTGGATGGGGCATGCGGGTCGGATTGGGAGCCGGAATTGGTCGTACAATGATGCATGACCGTCAATCAGGTATCGTTCCGCCACGCGGGACCCCGGGAGCTGGCCGCCGCGCTGCAGGATGCGCGGCATTATACGCTCGCACTGTTCGACGCCCTCGCAACAATGGGCTACGATGACGCGGCACGCGTGCCGCGCCTGCCCATCGTGAATCCGCCGCTGTGGGAGCTGGGCCATGTGGCATGGTTCGCCGAGTGGTTCGTGCTGCGCGGCGCGACCGACAGCCGGCCGGGCGCCGCTTCCGGCCATTCGCTGCTGGCGCGCGGCGACGACTGGTTCGATTCGGGCACCGTCCCGCATGGCGCGCGCTGGACGCTGGACCTGCCCCCGTCGGGCGCCGTCAAGACCTATTGCCACGAAGTGCTCGACCGCATCCTCGACCGCCTCGCGCACGAAGCCGGCGACGACGCGGCGCTGTATCCGTACCGTCTCGCGCTGGCGCACGAGGACATGCATGGCGAAGCATTCATGTACACCTTGCAGACGCTGCAGTCGCGCGGCGCCCCCGCGCCGGCCGGGCCGCTGGCGCCGTACGCACATGCCGGGGCCGCGGGCGTTGCCGGCGAGATCGCTTTCTCCAGCGGCAGCTTCCTGCGCGGCGGCGACCAGTCGTCCGGCTTCGTGTTCGACAACGAAAAGTGCGCGGCCGTCGTGAAGGTCGCGCCGTTCGCCATCGACGCGGCGCCCGTAAGCACGGCGAGCTTTCTCGACTTCGTGCACGACGGCGGCTACGAGCGGGCGCAATACTGGACGGACGCCGGCCGCACCTGGCTCATGACGCAGGAGCGCTCGGCGCCGCGCTACTGGGCGCGCGAAGGCGACGAGTGGCACACCGTGCGCTTCGGCCGGCCGGTCGCCCTCGACCTCGCGGAACCGGTGCGCCACGTGAACCTGTACGAAGCGCAGGCCTGGTGCGCCTGGGCGGGGCGGCGCCTGCCGACGGAAGACGAATGGGAATACGCGGCGGCGACCAACCTGCCGGGCTTCGCGTGGGGCCAGTTGTGGGAATGGACGGCGTCCCCGTTCCTGCCCTTTGCCGGCTTCGAGGCCGACCGCTACCGCGACTATTCGACGCCGTGGTTCGGCACGCGCCAGACGCTGCGCGGCGCCTCGTTCGCGACGCCGGCGCGGCTGCGCTCGACGCGCTTCCGCAATTTCTATACGCCGGAGCGGGACGACATCTTCGCCGGTTTCCGCAGCTGCGCGCCATAAAATAAAACCCCGGCGCCTTGCGGGGCCGGGGGTTTGTTCATGCCTGCGGACGATCAGCGGTCGCCGAACGTGCGGCGGGCCGCGTCGGCCGAGCGCGGATGGGCGCCGTAGGCCGGGCGCTCACGGCGCTGGCCGCCTTCGCTGCGGTAACCGCCCTCGCGACGCTGGCCCTGGTAGCCGCCGTCACCGCGCGGTGCGGCGTCGCGGCGCTGGCCTTCGTAGCCGCCTTCGCGACGGGGTGCGTCGCCGCGGTAACCGCCTTCGCGCGGGCCGCCGGACTCGCCGCCGCGGTAGCCTTCACCGGCCGGCTTGTGGAAGCTGCGCTGGCCCGGCTTGCCGTTGCGACCATCGCCCGGCTTCCAGCCCGGACGCGCGCCCGAACGGGGTGCTGCCGAACGCTTGGGTTCGAAGCCTTCCACCACATCGACCGGGATGGTCTGCTTGGTGAAGCGTTCGATGCGGCGCACGTTCATGCTTTCCGCGTGGTTCACGAGCGAAACCGCGATACCGTTGCGGCCGGCGCGGCCCGTGCGGCCGATGCGGTGCACGTAGTCTTCCGGGAACTTCGGCAGGTCGTAGTTCACCACATGGGTGATCGCCGGCACGTCGATGCCGCGCGCGGCGACGTCGGTTGCGACGAGCACGCGCACCTGGCCGCGGCGCATGCTGTCCAGCGTGCGGTTGCGGGCGCCCTGGTGCATGTCGCCGTGCAGCGCGGCGGCCGCGAAGCCGGCGATGTTCAGGCGGTCGGCGATCATGTCGGCGTCACGCTTGGTGGCGGTAAACACGACGGCCTGGTCCATGGTTTCATCGCGCAGCAGATGGTCGAGCAGGCGGTTCTTGTGCGACAGGTCGTCGACGAAGTGCACCTTCTGCGTGATGTTCTCGTGGCGCTTGGCGCCGCTGGCGATCTGGATCACCATCGGATCCTTCGTGATGCGGCGCGCCATGTTGCCGACGACGCCATCCAGCGTGGCCGAGAACAGCATGGTCTGGCGCGAGTCCGGCGTCGCGGCGACGATCTTCTCGATGTCTTCGATAAAGCCCATGTCGAGCATGCGGTCGGCTTCGTCGAGCACGAGGATCTCGAGCTGCGAGAAGTCGATCTTGCCCGATTCCATGTGGTCGATCAGGCGGCCCGGCGTGGCCACGAGGATTTCCGGATTCTTGGCCAGCAGTTGCATCTGCTTCGGATACGGCATGCCGCCCAGGATCGAAACGGCCCGGATGCGGCGCATGAACGCCGTATACTGTTCGGTCGCATTGGTCACCTGCAGGGCCAGTTCGCGGGTCGGCGTCAGGACCAGCATCTTCGGCTGGGCCGCCTTGAACCGCACACGCTCGCCACGCGAGCGCGCCGATTGCGCTTCCTGCGCGGGCGTACGGCTGGCCGCAGCCGGTTCCGTGTTGGCGAATTTGTTCAGGGCGGGCAGCATGAAGGCCGCCGTCTTGCCGGAACCGGTCTGCGACGACACCAGCAGGTCGCGGCCCGCGATTGCCGCCGGCACCGCCTGCTCCTGCACCGGGGTCGGCTTTTCGTAGCCGGCCTGGGCAACTGCTTTGACGATGGACGCGTGTAAGCCTAGTGCTTCAAAACTCATTGTTTAACTTTACTTTCGGTATAAATCGGTGAGCGTCCACGCCATCGAACAAGCGGAACGCGGAATAGCATCGCGAGCCAACGATACGAAATGACTCAAAAAACGAAAGAAATTTCGGCACAAAAGCTTTGCGCCGGGACGGTGCCTATGGCGGCACGCAGGGCGGGAGGGCTTTATGAAAGGACATCCTTCGTGGATGTCTAGGCTTGCGAAGCTGCTAGTATTACCGGGCACGTCGAAAAACCTGCTGCGCGTTGCATATTCGGTCTACGATGCTCGCTGTACTCTCGTACAGCTGCGCTTCTCGGACTCGGCGTCTGCCACCAAATCTGCTGCCGCTCGCGACGGTTTTTCTAGGTGTCCTACTGTTGGTGAACTGCCGTGGCGGATAACGCAAACACGTTTATTGCAGCGCACAACCGACACTATACCGTACTTTTGAAGAGCGTGCACGGTACTCGTCAAGATGTGCGCAAGCGGACGGGCTGTGAGCCCGTCGCGTGGTCAAAATGATACGATCAGCGGCGCTTGCGGCCGTTGGCGTTGACGGCCGGCTTGCCATGATGCGACACGCGGCTCTTGATCTCGGCCACGGCATGGGCCGCGCTGGCCTTGATGCGCTGGGCGCCGGACAGCTTCTGGCCCTTGCGGCGCGATTCGCCGCGGTCGGCTTCCAGCGCCATCGACGCGTTCTCGACGATGCTCTCGGCGATGTCGTTGCCGGCCGTGGCGGTGGTTTTCGGCACGAGGATGGTCGAGCCGGCCTTCAGGCGCATCTGCGGCGGGATGTTGTTGGCCTGGCGGATCACTTCCGGTGTCGTGCCCAGCTTGGCCGCCAGCGAGGCGATGCTTTCGCGGGCGGACGTGATCTTGTGCGTCGTCCAGGACGACAGCGCGCGGCCCCATTGCGCGAGGTTCAGGTTGAACTTCTCGGCATTTTCCTTCGGCAGCAGGATCTTCGTCGATTCGCCGGTGATTACCGGCTTCTTGAATTGCGGGTTCAGTGCCTTGAATTCGTCGACCGACATCTCGGCCAGCTGGGCGGCCACGGCCAGGTCGATGTCGGACGTCTTGTCGACGGCCACGAAATAAGGCGTGTTGTCGATCGTCGGCAGCGAGACGCCGTACTGGGCCGGGTTGGCGATGATGTTCTTGACGGCCTGCAGCTTCGGCACGTAGTTGCGGGTCTCGGCCGGCATCAGTTCGGACAGGCTTTCGAAATCCGTCGGCTTGCCCAGCGCGCGGTTCTTCTGGATCGCCTTCTGCACATTGCCTTCGCCCCAGTTATAGGCGGCGAGGGCCAGTTGCCAGTCGCCGAACATCGTGTACAGGCGCTGCAGGTAGGTGAGGGCGGCGTCCGTGGAAGCGAGCACGCCGCGGCGCTCGTCCTTGAACATGTTCTGCTGCAGATTGAAGTCGCGTCCCGTGCCCGGCACGAATTGCCAGATGCCGGCCGCGTCGGCGGTCGACAGCGCCTGCGGATTGAACGCGGATTCGATCACGGGAAGCAGCGCGAGCTCGGTCGGCATGCCGCGCTTTTCCAGTTCCTGCACAACGTGGTACAGGTACAGCGAGGCGCGGCTGGAGGTGCGGGTCAGGTAGTCGGGACGGCTGGCATACCACTGTACGTGCTTGGCGACGAGGGCGTTGTCGATGTCGGGAATCGCATAGCCGCTGCGGATGCGGGCCCACAGGTCGGGATCCTTGTAGTCGTCGGCTTTGACCGGGGTCAGGGCCTGCGGCAGGATCGATTTGGCCACGGCGGCCGCGCTGGTGCCACTGCTTTGGGCGATCGGGCTCGGGGCGCTGTCGGCGGCGTGGCTGATCGCGGGTCCCAGGAGGAGCGCGATGGCCAGGGCGTAAGTGGAGCGAGTCGTTTCGTTCATAGCTTTCCAGTGTTGCGTCCAGGAACGGCAAAGGACTGACGAGTAAAGTCGGAGTGTACGGACCAGTTACGGCGCCAGTCAAGAATTATGTCGGCTCAGTTACAAAAAATCTTGGCTATTCTTTTTGCTAACGCGTGCTTTGGTTGTGACGGCTTTCATGGGGGTATGGTTTCGCAAGACCAGAATTTGCCTGAGGAAAATCAAGGATTTTTGATATACCCCCGGGTGTACCAGATGGACATGGCGGGCGAGCCGGCACCTCCAGCGCCCGTGCATTGTCAAATTGGTATGCGAGCGCGATGGACCGGCGGGTAATACCAGATGCAGCCGTCCTGGCTGTCAAGGTAGCTGGAGTCGCCGGACGTTCTATGAGAGCACGCAAAGAGCGCGTACAATGACCGTCTTCCGCGCATGCGGTTTGTAATTTCCGAAAGCGTTACATGAGCACTGCCAACGAGAACGTGGACGATGAAGCCATCGTCGCCGCCACCCGGCGCTGGGTCGATCGCGCCGTCATCGGCCTGAACCTTTGTCCGTTCGCCAAAGCGGTGCAAGTCAAGGACCAGGTCCGCTACGTCGTCTCGCAGGCGCACACGCCCGAGTCGCTGCTGGATGCGCTGATGGACGAGCTGCAGCTGCTGGCCGACACCGATCCGGAACAGATCGACACCACGTTGCTGATCCACCCGTACGTCCTGCAGGATTTCCTGGACTTCAATGAATTCCTCGACGTGGCCGACGCGGCCGTGGAAGACCTGAGCCTGGACGGCGAGCTACAGATCGCCAGCTTCCATCCGGACTATCAGTTCGCCGACACGGACCCGAACGACATCTCGAATTACACGAACCGCGCGCCTTACCCCACGTTGCAGCTGCTGCGCGAGGACAGCATCGACCGCGCGGTGGACGCCATCCCGGACGCGGCCGAGATCTTCGAGAAGAATATCGACACCATGGAACAGCTCGGCCATGAAGGCTGGGACAAGCTCGATGTCGGCCCCGCTCGTTGATGCGCAAGGCGTGCCCTTGCCGCAGCGGCCTGTCGGGGCGCTCCCGCAGCGCCCCGACACGCCCTGCGTGGCCGTCTGCTCCACCACGTTCGACGAAGTCTGCCGCGGCTGCGGCCGGACCGTCGTCGAGGTGGCGCACTGGGTATCGATGACGGCCGGGCAGAAGGAAGTCGTGTGGCAGCGGATCCTCGCGCAGGGCTATCCCCGCCGCAACACCTGACCAAAATTCGGGGTCAGAGCACATTAATGCGCCATTGCCCTGGAGATGCTTCGGCGAGCCTGCTCCACCTATATAGAGTCGGACATCGCGTGTTTACACGGCCGACCTCTGTTAAAAGTGTCTTTTGAGCTATTGCGCAAAAAAGTGCTCTGACCCCGAATTTTCGGAAATTCGTGCTCTGACCCCGAATTGCGATTTATCAGAAGGTGCCGACGAAATCGCGCTTGCCGATCTCCAGGCCGTTATGGCGCAGGATGTCATAGGCCGTCGTGGCGTGGAAATAGAAATTCGGCAGGGCGTAGTGCAATAAATAGACCTGTCCCTTGAATTGGCGCTGGTTGGCGCCCGTGCCGATAACAATGTCGCGCTCGCCGCCGGCGTCGACCGCCTCGCGTTCCACGCTGTCCAGGAAGGCCAGCGTCTTTTCCAGCCGGGCCTGCAGGCCCGCGAAATCCGTCTCCACGTCGTCATAGCGCGGCACGTCGATGCCGGCCAGGCGTGCTGCCGCGCCCTTGGCGAAGTCCGTCGCGAGTTGCACCTGGCGCACGAGCGGGAACATGTCGGGGAACAGCCGCGCCTGCAGCAGGGCGTTCGGATCCAGCTTCTTCGTATCGACGTGCGACTCGGCCTTCGCCAGGATGGCCGCCAGGCTGCCCAGGATCTGGCGGAAGACGGGTACCGAGGCCGTGTACAGGGAAATGCTCATCGTGTGCTCCTTGAAGAAAGAGCTCGATGATAGCAAGCCTGCAACGATGCCGCTTGCGGCCCTCCGCAATTCGGCGTGGCGGCCCGGTAACGGTTATCGCTCATGGACCGGCACGCACACGAAAAATTATGACGCATGGCAAATGTTGCGTGCATAATCTCCGCACAAGCCCACGCATTGATTTGTCACAATGGTTGCCATCCAGTCACAAGCTGGGCCGGCAGCGTATTCGTCCATGGCCTTCCTGCCCCGAGTCGTTTCGTCCGCGCTGCCCCGTACGCCTTGCCAGGCTATACGGCCGCTCGCTGTACGCCGCGCTGCTCGTGATGGTGTTCGGCGGCCTGGCGATTCCGGCCGGCGTGGGCGGCTATCTGCTGATCGGCGTGCAGGAACGGGAGGTTGCGCGCCGCGAGCTGGACGACACGCTGCAGCGCAACGCCGACATCCTCGCGCTCGGGATGCAGGAATCGCTGTGGAACATGAACGTGGAGGCGGCCCGCTCGCTCGTCGATTCGCTGATGCGCGACCCGGCCGTCGTGCGCGTGCGCGTGCATGCACAGGCCGAGGGCGATTTCATCGACCGGCACGCCACGCCGGCCCCCGCCGGCCAGGTACTGCGCGCCGGGCGCGAGGTCGTGGTGCACGGCCAGGCGATCGGCCACGTGACGGTCGACATGGACGACAGCCGCAGCCAGCAGGCTCTGCGCGCCAAGCAGTGGCGCTATGCGCTGGTGCTGGCCGTGCAGCTGATCGTGTCGCTGCTGTCGATCCTGCTGCTGTTGCGGCGCCGCCTGCTGGCGCCGCTGGGCACGTTGATGTCCTTTTCCGACCGCCTGTCGCGCGGCAAGTTCGATACGCCGCTGGCGCTGTCCACGAACGACGAGCTGGGGCGGCTCGGCGGGCAGCTGGAGCGCATGCGCATCGCGATCGGCGACCTGTTCCAGGACATCGGCCGGCGCGAGGAACGCTTCCGCACCATCGTCACGCAGGTGCCCGGCGCCGTGTTCCGCGCCCGTCCCGGCGGGACGATCGACTTCGTCAGCGATGCGATCGAAGACATCTCCGGCTACCCGGCCACGACGTTCATCGGCGCGCATACCGACCGCTGGGCCGACGTCATCTGCCCGGAGGACCRCAGGATGCAGCGGCACCTGGTCAGGGACGCCGTGCTGGCCGTGCGGCCGTACGAGATCGAATACCGCATCGTCGACGCCGCCGGCATCGAGCGCTGGGTGCTGGAGAGCGGCCAGCCGGTCGGATTCGAGGGCAATGACGCATTCTGGATCGACGGGATCATCTCCGACATCAGCGAGCGCAAATACAACGAGATGCGTATCGAGGGGCTGCTCGCCGAACAGGGGGCCGTGCTGGACAACGTCATGTTCGGCATCATCTACGTGCGCGAGCGGCGCGTCGTGTCGACCAACCGCCGCTTCGACGAGTTGTTCGGGTACGGCGAGGGTGAGTTGCCGGGCGATTCGATCGGCGTGCTGTTCCCGACCGTCGAGGATTACCGCCAGGGCCTCGACGCGGCGGACCCCGTGCTGGCGCGCGGCGCCGACTTCGCCGACGAACGGCAGTTCCGGCGCCGCGACGGCAGCCTGTTCTGGTGCAGCGTCAGCGGCCGCGCCCTCGATCCCGAGCATCCGGACGACGGCAGCATCTGGGTCTACGCCGACGTCACCCAGCGGCGCCAGGCCGAGGAAAAGCTGCGCCTGTCCGCCACCGTGCTGGAACACATCGCCGACGGCGTGATGGTGATCGACGTGCACGGCCGGATCGTCGCCACGAATCCCGCCTTCACGCAGATCACGGGCTATACGGAGCGCGAAGCCGTCGGCACGCATTCGAACCTGACGCGCAGGACGAGCGACGGCGACGGCGTCTTCCACGAGGCGTTGTGGGCCGACCTGGCGAAGACGGGAATCTGGCGCGGCGAACTGCGCAACCGGCGCAGGAACGGCGAGACCTATCTCGAGTGGCTGACCGTGTCGGCCGTGCGCGACGACCACGACGCCGTCACGCATTATGTCTGCGTGTTCAGCGACATCACCAGGGGCAGGGAGTCGCAGGACAAGCTCGATCACCTGGCCCACCATGACCCGCTCACGGGCCTGCCGAACCGCCTGCTGTTCCACGACCGCCTGCAGCACGCGATGGTGCGCTCGGCGCGCGCCAACCGCCAGCTGGCCGTGATGTTCATCGATCTCGACCGCTTCAAGACCGTCAACGACACGCTCGGCCACCACGTCGGCGACGAGCTCCTGAAGCAGGTCGCGGGACAGCTGGCCGGGTGCCTGCGCGACGGCGACACGCTGGCGCGCCTGGGCGGCGACGAATTCATCGTGCTGCTCGAGGACGTCGACGGCGCGCACGGCGCGCGCCACGTGGCGGAAAAGCTGATGCGGCTGTTCGAGCGGCCCGTCGTCGTGTCCGACTACGAACTGTTCGTCACGGGCAGCGTCGGTATCAGCCTGTTCCCGCAGGACGCCGTCGACATGAATGTCCTGATCCGCAATGCCGACGTGGCGATGTACCAGGCCAAGGCGCGCGGGCGCAACGGCTACCAGTTGTACGCGCCGTCGATGGACGGCGACAGCGCCGGGCGCCTGCGCATGGAAAGCCTGCTGCGGCGCGCGATCGAACGCGGCGAGATCCACCTGCACTACCAGCCCCAGGTCGAGATCGACACGGGCCGCCTGACCGGCGTCGAGGCCCTCGTGCGCTGGCGCAGCGCGGAATTGGGCCAGGTGCCGCCGGCGCGCTTCATTCCGCTGGCCGAGGACATCGGCTTCATCGGCCAGCTTGGTGAAGGTCGTCGACCTGTCGTCCGTGCTGGCGCCGCATGCCGGTGCGGGCGCGGGCGTCGCGGTTGTCGCCAAAGGCTGGTGGCAGGCGCGCCAGGCCGCGCAGGCGCTGCCCGTGCGGTGGACCGCGAGTCCGCACGCCGCGCTGTCCAGCGAGTCGGTGCTGGCGGGCCTGGCGAATGCGCTGGGCGAAGAGACGGGCCATGCGTACTTCGAGTCCGGCAGCCAGGACGCCCCGGAACTGAAGGACGCGCGCACCGTGCACGCCGAATACCGTGTGCCGTTCCTCGCGCATGCGACGATGGAACCGCAGAACTGCACGGCGCAGGTCCTGGACGGCAGGGTGACGCTGTGGGCGCCCACGCAGGTGCCGAGCATCGCGGTGGACATGGCGGCGCAGGTGGCCGGCGTCGGGCGCGACGACGTGACGATCCACGTGACCATGCTGGGCGGCGGCTTCGGCCGGCGGCTGGAGACGGACATGGTGGCGCAGGCCGTCGCCGTGGCCATGAAGACGGGCGGCCGGCCGGTGCAGCTGATCTGGACGCGCGAGGACGACATCGCCCATGACGTCTATCGCCCGGCCGCGCTGGGACGCTATACGGCGCGCCTGGGCGCGGACGGCAAGGTGCTCGCGTGGGACAGCCGGCTGGCCAGCGGCGCCGTCACCGGTCAATACTATCCGCGCAACCTCGGTCTGCCCGGCGTCGGACCGGACAAGTCGACGGCCGAGGACGAGTACGACATGCAGTACGCGATCGCCAACCGGCGCTGCCGCCACGTGGCCGTCGACAGMGCCGTGCCGCTCGGCTACTGGCGCTCGGTCGGCCACTCGCACAATGCGTTCTTCAAGGAGAGCTTCGCGGATGAACTGGCCCATGCCGCGAACCAGGATCCGGCCGCGTGGCGTCGCGCGCAGCTGGCCGGTCAGCCGCGCCACCTGGCCGTACTGGACGCCGCGCTGGCGCGGGCCGGCACGGCGCCGGAAGGTCGCGCGCACGGCCTCGCCGTGCACCAGTCGTTCGGCACGGTCGTCGCGCAGGTGGCCGAGGTATCCGTGGAGCAGGGCGAGATCCGCGTGCACCGCGTCGTGTGCGCCGTCGACTGCGGGCTCGTCGTGAATCCGAACATCGTCGCGCAACAGGTCGAATCCGGCGTCGTGTTCGGCCTGTCGGCCGCGCTCGGCGGCGAGATCACATTCGCGAACGGACAACCGCAGCAGTCGAACTTCGCCGATTATCCGGTAGTGCGGATGGCGCAGGCGCCCGCGGTCGAGACCATCATCATGCCGAGCGCGGCACCGCCGGAAGGGATGGGCGAACCGGCCGTACCGCCGGTCGCGCCGGCCGTGGCGAATGCCGTGTTCAGATTGACGGGGCAGCGGTTGCGCAGTTTGCCGTTGCGGTTGGCGTGACCGCGGGGGCATGGTGGGCACGGGGTGCCCACCCTGATATGTATTGACCCGTCAAGCTTTTTGTTCTTTTTCCTGCTTTTTGCCTGGTTGGTGCGTGATGCATCAAGCGGTAGCCCAAGGCACCGCAAAGTGGCGGGGTATGGGCTGCAAGGCCCATGCC
>NZ_JBFUDR010000204.1:0-11442 GCF_056404615.1 Massilia sp. P2_C2
GCGCTGTGCCGCAATGACCGCCGTGATCTCGCCCCTGACACTGGCGGCGATGATTTCGGCGCGCTCCAACTCCTCCATCGTAATGCTCCCGACTTTGCCCACACTCGACTCCAAACCATTCAGAATCGACAGCATGAGCTATCTAGCAAAAGCGGACATTTCTACTTTGCTAGAAGCGGACATTACAACTTTGCCCTAACACACCCTACTGGAATGAGCTCTAACGGGCGCGCGCCACTGCTGGCCACGAACTGTTAGCATGCAATAAATCGGTAACCAAAAGTCGATATGCATGCGAATCAGCCTGGCGCGGATCGCGCCGACGCCGTCCCGGACGATGCCCAGCGCCGTTTCGACGAGCTGCTCGCCCACCTGCCCGCCGGGGTCGTGATCCACGATGCCGGCGGCCGGGTGGTGTCCGCCAACCCGCAGGCGCTGGCGCTGCTGGGCAGGACCGAAGAACAGCTGCGGGGCGCGCCGGGCGTCGAGGGGCGCTGGCAATTCCTGCGCGCGGACGGCACCGTCATGCCGGCATCGGAATATCCCGTGAACGAGGTCCTCCGCACGGGCGCCAAGGTGTCGGACCTCGTCGTCGGGCTCCCCCGTCCCGTCCAGCGCGACCTGCGCTGGGTCATCTGCAACGCCTACGCAGAACGCGACGAGCACGGCGCCATGCACCGCGTCGTCGTCTGTTTCACGGATTGCACGGCCCTCAAGTACACGGAACAGTCGCTGCACAAGTCGGAGGAGCGCATGCGCCTGGCCCTGCAGGGCTCCACCGACGCGCCATGGGACTGGGACCTCGTCACCAGCGAACTCTATTATTCGGCGCGCTGGTGGGAAATGCTCGGCTACGTGCCCGGCGAACACGCCACCGACGACCAGGCCTGGATCCGCCTGATGCATCCGGAAGACCGCACGCGCATCGTCGCCTTCCTCGACGAGCTGCTGCCTGGCACGCGCCAGACCTATTCCATCGAATTCCGCCTGCGCCACCGCGACGGCCATTACGTGCCCGTGCTGAGCCGCGGCTACATCCTGCGCGACGCCACGGGCAAGGCCGTGCGACTGTCCGGCACCAACACCGACCTCACGGAGCGCAAGCAGGCCGAGCGCCGCATCCACGAACTGGCGTTTTTCGACCAGTTGACGGGCCTGCCGAACCGGCGCTTCCTGATCGAGGAACTGAGCCAGATTCTCGCGCGCAACGGCCGCGCGAGCCGCCACGGCGCCCTGCTGTTCCTCGACCTCGACAATTTCAAGCTGCTGAACGACACGATGGGCCACGACATGGGCGACCTGCTGCTGCGCGAAGTGGCACGGCGCCTGCGCCGTGCGCTGCGCGAAGGCGACCACCTGGCGCGCCTGGGCGGCGACGAATTCGTGATCGTGCTGGAAAACCTCGGCGCCACGCCGGCCGAGGCGACGGTCGAGGTCCAGGCCGTGGCCCGCAAGCTGATCGAGGTGCTCGGCGAACCGTTCATGCTGGCCGGGCGCCAGGTGTCCAGCAGCCCGAGCATCGGCGCCACGCTGTTCGACGGCGAGCCCAGCGACATCGACACCCTGCTGCGCCAGGCCGACCTGGCGATGTACCGCGCCAAGGACGAGGGCCGCAACACGCTGCGCTTCTTCGACCCCGGCATGCAGGCCGCCGTGGAGCGCCAGGCCGCGCTGTCGGCCGCACTGCGCACGGGCCTGGCGCGGCGCCAGTTCGTGCTGTACTGCCAGCCGCAATTCGGCCAGGACGGCAGCCTCGTCGGCGCGGAGGCGCTCGTGCGCTGGCAGCGCGGGGCCGGGGAGCTGGTGAGCCCCGCCGAATTCATCGGCGCGGCCGAATCCGGCGGTCTGATCACCGCGCTCGGCATGGACGTCCTGGAACAGGGTTGCCACGCACTGGTGCGCTGGGCGAAGGCACCGCAGCTGCGCGGACTGAAGCTGGCCGTGAACGTCAGCGTGCACCAGATGCGCGACCCGGACTTCCCGGAAGCCGTCGCCACGCTGCTGGCGGCGACCGGCGCCCCGGCCGACCGCCTCACCCTGGAACTGACGGAAAGCGTGTTTGCCCGCAATCCCGCCGACCTGGCCGACCGCATGCGCCAGCTGCGCGGGCTTGGCGTGAATTTCGCGCTGGACGATTTCGGCACCGGCTATTCATCGCTGGCCTACCTGGCACGCTTTCCGCTGACGGCGCTGAAGATCGACCGCTCGTTCGTGCAGGACGTCGACAGCGACCCGAACGCGTCGTCGGTCGTGGAAGCCATCATCGCGCTGGCGCGCAAGCTGCACCTGGCGACGGTGGCCGAGGGCGTGGAACTGGATGCGCAGCAGGCCTTCCTGGCCGCGCACGGCTGCGACGTGATGCAGGGCTATTTGCTGGGGCGCCCGATGGCGCTGGACGAATTCGAACTGCGCTACGGCCGGCCAGGCGCGGATGGCGCTCAGGCGGCCAACGGCAGCTCGACGTAGAAGGTCGTGCCGATGCCCTCGGCACTGTCGAACCAGATACTGCCGCCCAGTTCCTCGACGATGGTCTTGCAGATCGACAAGCCGAGGCCGGTGCCGCCCTGGCGGCGCGAATCGGCGCCGTCGGCCTGGGCGAAGCGCTGGAACACGCGCTCGCGGAACGCTTCCGGAATGCCGGCGCCCTCGTCGGCCACGGCCAGGCGCGCCGCCTCGCCACGCGCCTCGACGTGGGTACGCACCGTCGATCCCGGTTCGGAAAACTTGATCGCGTTCGACAGTAGATTCGTCAGCACCTGGGCCAGGCGGTCGCGGTCGACGTCCACGTGCGCGCCTTCCGCGCCGGGAGCAACCACGCACGACAGGGCAATCCCGTTCTGCGCGGCAAAGCTCTGCATCGCGGCGACGGCATCCTCGGCCAGCGGCAGCAGCGGCTGCACGGCGCAGTCCAACGCCATGCGGCCGGCATCCATCTTCTGCAGGTCGAGCACGTCCCCGACCAGGCGCACGAGGCGACCCGAACTGGCGTTGGCGACGTCGACCAGGCCCCGCGCATCGTCCGGCAGCTCGCCCGCCATGCCGTCGGCCAGCAGGGCCAGCGAGGCCGAGATCGCGGTCAGCGGCGTGCGCAGTTCGTGCGACACGGTCGACACGAATTCGTCCTTCATGCGCTCGACCTCCTTGCGTTCCGAGATATCGTGCGCGAACGCACTGAAGAACAGGCCGTCGCCCGTACCGGCCAGGCCCAGGGTCATCTCGACCGGAATCTCGCGGCCGTCGCGCGCCACCAGCACCCGTTCGACGCGCCGGCCCAGCGTTTCCATTTCGCCCGTCTCGAGGAAGTGGGCCAGCAGCTCGCGCGAGCGGGCCCGGTAGCGTTCCGGCATGATCAGGTCCGAGACGACGCAGCCCAGGGCTTCCTCGCGCCTCCAGCCGAGCATCTTGTCGGCCGCCGAATTCCAGTCGATGATGCGGCCGCGCATGTCGATGCCGACGAAGGCATCCTGGGCCGTCTCGATGATGTTCGCGACGCGCTGTTCGTTGGCGCGCACGCTGACCAGCGCCTGTTCCAGCTCGCGCGTGCGCTGGGCGACGCGCGCCTCGAGGGTCGCGTTCAGGTCTTCCAGTGCGCGCCGGCGCCGCACGAGATTCGCCACGAGCGCGTTCAGCGTCGTGCCCAGCGCGCGCACCTCGGCATAGCCGCCCCGCCTGACTTCGATGGTCACCGTCTCGCCGGCGCGGATGCGGCGCGCGGCGTCGGCCAGTTCGCCCAGCGGACGCGTGATACGTGTCGCCAGCGCCACGCCCGCGAGCGAGAACAGCGCGGCCAGCAGCACGCCGCAGGCCAGGCCATATTCGCGCAGGCGGCGCACGGGCGCGAACGCGTCGTCGACGTTCTGGCGCACGAGCACGGTCCAGCCCAGGCCCGGATACTCGCCGTAGCCGTGGCCGAGCGTGTAGCCGACGAGGTAGGACCGGCCGTCCGG
This sequence comes from Massilia sp. P2_C2, assembly GCF_056404615.1. NCBI lineage: Bacteria > Pseudomonadati > Pseudomonadota > Betaproteobacteria > Burkholderiales > Oxalobacteraceae > Massilia > Massilia sp. P2_C2. Next base: position 3,948 of record NZ_JBFUDR010000204.1, read on the forward strand.
CCACGTCTCGACGGCGTAGCCGCCATGGCGCTGCGCCTGCGCCGCTTTCAGGCTGGGCAGGGTAAGCCGCTTGCCGGCCACGTCCGCCGGGCCCAGCAGCACGTCGCCCTCCGCATCGACGATCAGCGCCTCGACCTGGCGCCGCGCGGCGATCCCGGCCATCACGGAACGCTCGACGTCGCGCGCCCATTGCCAGGACAGGTGCGCGCCCAGCACGCCGCGCGTGACGCCGTCCGCGTCCACGTACGGAAACGCCACGTCGACGAAGCGCCAGGGTTCGTGCTGCCTCGGCAGGTAGCGCGCCAGCAACATGGCCTCGTGCACGTCGCCCGCGTGGATGCCGCGCAGGGCGTTGCGGAACCATGGACGCTTCGACACGTCCACCCCTTCCAGCAGCCCCTGGGCCGCCACCTGCACCTTGCCGTCCAGTCCGGCCAGCCCGATCCAGCTGTAGTAGCCGAGGCTGCCCTGGATGCCGTCCAGGGTGGCGCGCCGGCGCTCGAGCGGCTGGTCGTCGGCCAGCGCGCGCCGGTGCGCCAGCAGGCTCACTTCGCGGTAGCGCTCGAACATGCCGCGTTCCAGCTTGTCGGAGGTCTGCATGGCCAGTTCGGCCAGGCCATGGCCGATGCTCGTCTCCACCTGTTCGGTCGACTTGCGCTCCATGAGGGCGGTCAGGGCCAGGGTCAGGACGATGGACAGCAGGACGAAGGCCAGGGCCAGCCAGGCACCGAGGGCGCGCGGCAGCAGGCGGCGGAAAAGTTTCTGGGGATTCGGCATGACAAACTGACAAGGACACGGCGCCTTTGCGCGCCACCATCAGCCTAGCACAGCGAAAATTCCGTGCGTAAATATTGTTGAGGCGTGCGTACGAATCCGTCCCCTTTTGGCCACGCCGCAGGCCCGCCTTGCATTTCCGATCAGTAGCAACCATATCGGATGAACTACACGGCTATGTCCGATTTCCGGTAAACTCGCCTGTTACTTACCCTGTTTTTCAGCCATCGGTCCAGGATCAACCATGCAAGACAACGCTAACGCGCCTTCCAACCTCGTCGACTACGTCACGTCGTGCACCCTGCCGACGCCGTGGGCGCAGTTCACCATGCATGCGTTCGTCGAACATGCGACCGGAAAGGAGCATCTCGCGATGACCCTGGGCGACCTGTCGACGGGCGACGCCCCGCTGGCGCGCATCCACTCGGAATGCCTGACGGGCGACGTGATGTTCTCGCAGCGCTGCGACTGCGGCGCCCAGCTGGAGTCCGCACTGCGCCGCATCGCCGACGAAGGCCGCGGCATCCTGCTGTACCTGCGCCAGGAAGGCCGCGGCATCGGCCTCGTCAACAAGATTCGCGCCTACCGCCTGCAGGAAGCGGGCGCCGACACGGTCGAGGCGAACCTGCAACTGGGCTTCCACGCCGATGCCCGCAACTATGAACTGGTGCTGCCGATGCTGCTGCAGTTCGGCATCGAATCCGTGCGCCTGATGACGAACAACCCGCGCAAGATCGACGCCCTCGGCAAGCTGGGCATCCAGGTCGCCGAACGCGTGCCGCTGCTCGTCAACCGCAACGCCTACAACGACAACTACCTGAATACGAAGCAGGCCAAGCTGGGGCACATGATGACCCCGGTGACCGAAGCCGTGCTCGACAGCGAAGCATAAGCACGCGGCGGGCGCTACTTCTGGCAAGATGGAACCACTCCTCTTGCCCGTCGAAGGATGGTATGCGCCCCTCCCCGCACACCCGCCGTATCCTGCTGGCCCTGATCGCGGCCGCCGTCCTCGGCGCCACCGTCGCCGTCCTCGGCACCGCTTCGATTGCCGTCGCCGCGGGCAAGGCAGTCGTCCAGCGCGAAAAGCCCGCGCCGCAACCTCCCCTCGTGATCCCGCCCGCCACGCCGCCGGCGACGACGCCACCCGCACCCGGCCCCGGCGAGACGGACGAGACGGCCGCGCTGCCCATGCCTTCCAGCGCCGCCCAGACCTTGTATTCCGCCGCCCGGGCCGACCTGCTGCAGATCCGCATGCTGCTGAAGAACGGCCGCAGCCAGTCCAGCGTCGGCTCCGGCTTCCTCGTCGGCACGGGCAACCTCGTGCTAACCAATTACCACGTCGTGTCGCAGATGGCGCTCGACCCGGACGTGTACGTCGGCGAATACGTCGACACGGACGGCAAGAGCGGCCCCGTCGAACTGCTCGCGGTGGACGTGCTGCACGACCTGGCCGTCGTGCGCGTGAACCGCAACGGCAGCGGCTTCTTCCAGGTGCCCGAGCGTCCCGTGAAACTCCTGCAGGGCCAGTACCTGTATTCGCTCGGCAACCCGCTCGACCTCGGCTTCGCCATCTCGGAAGGTTCGTATAACGGCATCGTCACTCGCAGTTTCTATGACCAACTCGTTTTCACCGGCCCCATCAATTCGGGCATGAGCGGCGGCCCCAGCGTGACGGCGGCCGGTGTCGTGGTGGGCGTGAACGTGTCCAAGCGCCTCGACGGCGAACTGGTCAGCTTCCTCGTGCCCGTCAGGTACGCCCAGGAATTGCTGGGCAGGGTCGCCGCGCAGCCGCATGCGCCGAAGAACTTCAACCCCTTGATCGGGCAGCAATTGCTGGCGCACCAGCGCGCGCTGATCGACCGGCTGCTGGGCGAACCGCTGTCGATACGCACGATGGGGCCGTACCAGGTGCCCGTGCGCGAATCGCAGCAGTTGCGCTGCTGGGGCCGCTCGAACTTCCGCGCCGAGGCGGAATTCACGCTCGACGCCGTCAGCTGCGCGATGGAGGCGGCGATCTATGTCTCGGACACGCAGCAGACGGGCCACGTGTCGATGACGCACCAGGTGATCCGCTCCAGCTCGCTGCATCCGCTGCAGTTCTCCGTGCTGGCCAGCTCGCGCTTTCGCGTCGACCGCATCGGTTCCGGCCGCGACACGCGCCTCACCCGCCCCGCCTGCGCGGAAATGTTCGTGCATACGGCCACCCTGCCCGTGCGTGCGGTGACGTGCGTGCGCGCCTACCGCAAGTTCGCCGGGCTGTACAACTTCACCCTGCTGGCCGCCAGCACGGACGACCCGAACGCGAACCTGCTGAGCCGTCTCGATCTCGCGGGCGTCTCCTACGAGAACGGCATGCGCGCCACGCGCGCGTTCCTGTCTGCGCTCGGGCGCAGCCGCACGCGTCCAGGTACCCGATGATGGGCCCCTGGTTCGTCGAATTGCTGGCCCGCAACGGCGACGTGCTGCAGCGCCAGTGCGTGGATAAATTGCCCATCCGTATAGGCCGCGACTACGGCAACGACGTGATCCTCGACGACGATTACGCGGCGCCCTCTCACGCCATCGTCGAACCGGACGCGGCCGGCCATCTGATACTGCGCGACCTCGGCAGCAAGAATGGCATCGTCGTCGCCGGCAAGCGCCGCCAGGATGCCGTGCTGGCCGGCGACACCGTCGTGCGCATCGGCCATACGTCGCTGCGCGTGCGCGCGGCCGACTTTCCCGTCGCACCGGAACTCGCCGACCACACGCTGCACGGCTGGGAAGGCGTGCTGCCGGGCGCCGTGGGCCTGCTGCTCACGGGATGCGTCGCATTGGTGGCGTGCTGGCTCAGCGACACGGAATTCTTCGAACCGGCGCGCTATGCCGAGGCACTGGCGGGCGGACTCGCCGCCGCCCTACTGTGGGGCGGCATGTGGGCCTTCGCCAACCGTCTGTTCGGACGGCACGCGCGCCTGGGCCGGCATTTGTTCGTGTTCGGCTGCGGCATCACTGCCCTGGCCGGCTGTGTCGCGCTCGCCAGCCTGCTCGCCTACGCGTTCTCGGCCGAAAACTTCACGCACTATGGGTCGCACGCGGCGACCTTGCTGCTGGCCGGCGTCATCTATTTTCATTTGAGCACGATCCGTCCACGCAACCGCGTGCGCTACCGCTGGATCTGCGCCGGCCTGGCCGTACTGTCATCCAGTCTGATCCTCGCGGGCAATGTGCAGCGCACAGGGCGCTTTTCCGACGAGCTGTATATGTCGGTGCTGCTGCCGCCGGCCGTCCGCCTCAGTCCGGACCACGGCGTGGACGAGTTCATGCGCGACGTCGAGACGATGAAGGGCCCACTCGACCGCAGCCGCGGGCGCAAGCCGGGTGACGACCAGATCGACGACTAGCCATCGTCAGGACAGCGGAATCGTCAGGCGCGCGATCTCGAGCGACCCGTCCTCGTCGAAAATCGGGCAGCGTTCGGCGATCTCGACGGCCTCGTTGAAATCCGCCGCCTCGACGACCGAATAGCCGCACAGCGAACTGGCGGATTCCTTCGGTCCGAGCAGGCGGCGCGGGATCTCGACGGCGCTGTGCGTGAGGCTGCCGCGCTCGATGACGCGCGAGCCCATGCTGTCGAACCACACGGCCCAGCGCGCCAGGTCGTGGCGCGTATCGGAATCGGCGCCCGGCGCGCCGTGGTACACGAACAGGAAACGTTCCATGGCTTTCTGCTATCAAAAATGTGAGCACAAGTGCCCACCGTTCTCTTCCTGCCCCGAGCCGTCCTGCTGACCGTGCTCGTGCCTGGCAGGCGTCACTTTCCCGCCTCCCGCCAGCCCATCGCTGGCGGCAGTGCCAAGCGTCACCGCCCGGCTCGCCAAGGGTAGCGCAGTTTGCGCCGCGAGGGCGCCGGTTGCGAGCCGTTGCAGATTGGTCGCCGCGTTCACGTCGCGGTCGTGATGCGCGCCGCACGCGGCGCAGGTCCAGGTGCGTTCCCCCAGGCTCAGCGTGGCGTATCGGTCGCCGCACGCCGAACACAGCTTGCTCGACGGATACCACCGGTCCGCCAGCACGAGTCGGGTACCGTAGCGCTCGGCCTTGTACTGCAACTGGCGCCTGAATTCATAAAAGCCGACGTCGCCGATCGCACGCGCCAGACGGGCATTGGCCAGCATCCCGCGTACGTTCAGGTCCTCGATCACGACCGTTTGATTTTCGCGGCACAACCGGGTGGTCAGTTTGTGCATGAAGTCGGCGCGCACGCGGGCGATGCGCTCGTGCAGTCGCGCCAGCGCGCGAGCGCCACACGTCCTGTTCTTCGATACCGGCAGCCGTGTACCTTTCGGGATCGGTCCCTTGATGCCGGCTGCTTTCTTGGCCGCATCCAGCTTGCGTGACTGGCGCCGCGAGCGGATGCGCAGGCGCCGCAGCGCCGCCGCGAGCGGGCGCGGTGCGGCGATTTTCTCGCCGTTCGACAGGGTGGCGGCCGCACTCACGCCCAGGTCGACGCCGATGACGCCGTCACCCGTGCGGCGCAGGCGCGCAACGTGATCGGGCACCTCGACCTGCACCGCCAGATACCAGTGGTCGGCCTGGCGCCCGACACTTGCCCCTATGATCCTGCCGTGCCAGCGCAGATGCTCGCGCATTTGCACGCGCCCGACTTTCGGCAACACGGCTTCCCTCCCTGCGATCCGGAATTTATCGTTGGCAAGGTAGAACGCATCGCGACAACGCCCTTTCCTCTTGAAACGCGGTCGGTGCGCCTGTTGGCCTGTGCGGCGCTGATTGAAGTAGCGGGACCACGCTTTTGCCAGGTTCGCGAAGGGTTGCGCGTGGGCGTCGCGGTGGATTATGCGCAGCCAGGGCTGGCCGTCGTCGTCCAGTCAGTCCGGGTCCAAATACTTGATGCGATTGAACTGCTTCTTCAGTGCCATCGCATTTGGTTTCTGGCCGGCGGCGACCTGGCGGTTCCACTCGGCGAGCGCCCAGTTCCAGACGCGCCGGGCGGTACCGGCAGCGCGCACAAAATAGTCGCGCTGCGCAGGTGTCGGATCGAGTCGGAGCCGGTGGGACAGGAGCATGATCGTGGATTCCGTTTAGTAGGGCGTTGGACCAAAGCGCGCTGAACAAGTTCCGGATCTCGTCAGAGAATGTGCACGGTCGGCGCACATATCGACACATTCGGCCATCAACTTGAAAGCCAGGTCGCATCTCCTGTGGTTGCTCGGCTCGACGTTTGCAGAACCGCGGTGCGGACGCCGCACCGCTGCCTGCCGCCACCCTTTTGACAAGCCGACAAGGATGGCCGATCATCCCCGCATGAGCTTCCTGCGCCGCAACGCCGTCTTCGTATCCGCCTGGATCCTGTTCTGGATCCTGATGGTCCTCGTCGCCGTGCAGGACTTCGTGCGCAACGAGCACAGCCATGCGATCTGGAAACCGCTGCTGTGGGAAGGCTCGTCCGCGCTCGTCGTGAGCGTGCTGGCCCTCGTGCAACTGCGCTGGTCGCAGCAAGACGAATACCTGCTGGGCACGCCGTGGCGCTGGTTCGCGCGCCAGGCGCGCTGGCTGCCGATGTACTGGATCGCCTTCGTCCCCCTCGCCTTCGGCCTGCGCCACGCCGTCTACGCGCTGGTCGGCGAAACCTACCGCCACGACACCGTGCCGCAGCTGTTCCTGTACGAATCGATGAAGATCTCGATCTTCTTCGGCCTGTTCATGGCGGTCCGCTTCGGCGTCAAGTCGTACCGCGCCCTGCTGGAAGAGCGGCTGCGCGCGGAACGGGCGAACGCCCTGCTGCACCAGGCGCAGCTGCAGCGCCTCGGCCAGCAGATGCAACCGCACTTCCTGTTCAATGCGCTCAACACGGTGTCGGCGCTGATCTGGACGGACCCGGCGCGTGCCGACGCGATGCTGACGCAGCTGGCCGACGTGCTGCGCGAAACACTGGCCATCGGCGACCGCCACGCCGCGCCGCTCGCGACCGAGTTGCGCCTCGCGCGCGGCTATGCGGACGTGATGGCGGAGCGCTACGCCGACCGCGTCGCCATCGCCTGGCACGTCGACGACACCCTGCTCGACCGCGAAGTACCCGTGATGAGCCTGCAGCCACTGCTGGAAAACGTGTTCAAGCATACGGTCGAACGACGCCGCGGCCGGACGCGGATCGGCGTGTCCGTCCGCCGCGAGGGTGACGAACTCGTGCTGGGCGTCGAGGACGATGCGGGCCGGCTGGCGGTGCCGGAGCGTCCCGGCGGCATCGGCCTTGCGAACCTGCGCGCGCGCCTGGCCGCGCTGTATGGCGACGCGGCGCGGCTGGACCTGACGGCCAGGCCGCAGGGTGGCGTGCGCGCCGTTGTGAGGTTGCCATGCGCCTCCTGATCGTCGACGACGAGCGCCCGGCGCGCATGCGGCTGCGCCACCTGCTGGCGCAGCAGGACGGCATCGCCGCCGTCGAGGAAGCGGCGGACGGCATCGATGCACTGGAACGCATCGCCAGCTTCCGCCCGGACGCGCTGTTGCTCGACATCGAGATGCCCGAGCTGTCCGGCATCGAACTGGCGGCCTCGCTGCCGGAGCCGGCGCCGCTCGTCGTCTTCGTCACCGCCTACGACCGCTACGCGTGCGACGCGTTCGATGCCGACGCCATCGACTACCTGCTCAAGCCCTGTGACAGCGCCCGCCTCGGCCGCGCGCTGGCGCGCCTGCGCACGCGGCTGGCGGCGCGGCCGCAGGC
>NZ_JBFUDR010000205.1:0-11431 GCF_056404615.1 Massilia sp. P2_C2
GGTGGTAGGTCACTTCCTTGATCGATTTTTCCGCGATCTCCGCAATGCGGCGGTCGCTGGACGCCAGCAGGCCGCGCATCAGGAAGTAGTGCCACGTATCGAACAGGAACTGGCGCATCATCGTCTGCGCGTAGTCGCCGTTGGGCTGCTCGACGAGCAGGCAGTTGCGGAAGTCGCGCGCGTCGCGCAGGTAGGCGAGGCGGTCCTCGTCGCGGCCGTGGCCTTCGATCTCGCCCGCATACGTGAGCCATAAACGGGTCTGGCCGAGCAGGTCGAGCGCGACATTGGTCAGGGCCATGTCCTCTTCCAGTGCCGGGCCCTTGCCGCACAGCTGCGACAGCTGCTGCGACAGGATCAAGGCATTGTCGCCCTGGCGCAGGAGGTATTCGAATTTGTTCGCATCCACGGCCGCCTCACAGGTTCTTGACTTCTTCCGGCATCGGGAAGAAGGTCGGGTGGCGGTAGACCTTGCTGTTCGACGGCTCGAACAGGGCCTCCTTGTCGGCCGGGCTGGAGGCGACGATGTCGGCGGCCTTTACCACCCAGATCGACACGCCTTCGTTGCGGCGGGTGTAGACGTCGCGCGCGTTGTTGATCGCCATCCCGGCGTCCGGCGCGTGCAGGCTGCCCACGTGCTTGTGGGCGAGGCCGTGCTGGCTGCGGATGAAGACTTCCCACAGGGGCCATTCTTTGCTCATTTGTGTCTCCCATGTGCTTGTGCGGTACGCGTAGGGTGGGCACCCCTGTGCCCACGCGAACGCATGCGGTTCGCGAACGTTACGCGTGGGCACTGGGTGCCCACCCTACGGATGCTTGTTTGTCGGCGTGCGCCACCAGCGCCTCGCGGAACCACGCGCCATCCTCGTAGGCCTTCACGCGCGTGCGCAGGCGCTCCCGGTTGCACGGCCCGTTGCCCTTCAGGACGTTATAAAACTCGTCCCAGTCGATCGCGCCGAAATCGTAGTGGCCGCGCTCTTCGTTCCACCTGAGGTCCGGATCGGGAATGGCGAGGCCGAGGAATTCGGCCTGCGGCACGGTCTGGTCGACCATGCGCTGGCGCAGCTCGTCGTTCGAGAACAGCTTGATGCGCCAAGCGGCCGACTGGGCGCTGTTGACGGACTCCGCGTCGGACGGACCGAACATCATCAGGGAAGGCCACCACCAGCGGTTCAGGGCATCCTGCGCCATCGCCTTCTGCTCGGGCGTGCCCTGGGACAGCTTCATCATGATGTCGTAGCCCTGGCGCGCATGGAACGCCTCTTCCTTGCACACGCGGATCATCGCCCGCGCATACGGGCCGTACGAGCAGCGGCACAGCGGGACCTGGTTGATGATGGCCGCGCCGTCCACCAGCCAGCCGATGGCGCCGATGTCGGCCCAGGTCAACGTCGGGTAGTTGAAGATGCTCGAGTACTTGGCGCGGCCCGCGTGCAGGGCGGCCAGCAGTTCGTCGCGCGACACGCCCAGCGTCTCGGCGGCGCTGTACAGGTACAGGCCGTGGCCGGCCTCGTCCTGGATCTTGGCCAGCAGGATCGATTTGCGCTTCAACGTCGGCGCGCGCGTCACCCAGTTGCCTTCCGGCAGCTGGCCGACGATCTCGGAATGGGCGTGCTGGGAAATCTGGCGGACGAGCGTCTTGCGATACGCCTCGGGCATCCAGTCCTTCGGCTCGATCTTCACGCCGGCGTCGATGCGCGCCTGGAACGCCTGTTCCTCCTCGCTCATGTCGGCGTGGCTCTGGACCTGTTTCAGGCCGGTGTCCACCATCTGGGCATACATGATCAGTCTCCCCTTTGCGATCTGTTTGCGATGTGTCTCGAACCATAATACGATACAAAAATTACGATGTATAGCGAAATTTTGAATCATATTGAGACGCGGTAAAATCCCGCCATGACCCCGACCAGCAGCCAACAGTGGATCGCCGACTTCCTCGGCACCGACCCGCCGCGCGCCAAATCGCTCGTGATGACGATCTTCGGCGACGCCATCGCTCCGCACGGCGGCCGCTTGTGGCTGGGCAGCCTGATCGAGCTCGTGGCGCCGCTCGGGGCGACGGACCGGCTCGTGCGCACGAGCGTGTTCCGGCTCGTGCAGGAAGGCTGGCTCGTCGCGCAGCGCGAGGGCCGGCGCAGCAGCTATGCGCTGCAGCCCGGGGCCGCGCCCCGCTTCGCCCGTGCCAACCGCCGCATCTACGCGCCGCCCGGCGTGGACTGGAACGGCCGCTGGACCTTGCTGATTGCCCCCAACGGCAGCATCGATAGTACGCTCCGTGCGGCCGTGCGCAAGGAACTCGAATGGGAAGGTTTTGCGATGCTGGCGCCGGGCCTGCTGGCGCATCCGGCGGCCGACCTGGACGGCGTGGCCGAGGTGTTGCGCCGCGTGGATGGCGCCGGCAAGATCTTCGTCTGCGCGGCAACGGAACTGCCGGAGGTCGGCGCGCGGCCGCTGGCCGAACTGGTGCGCGAAGGGTGGGATCTGTCTGCCGTCGTGGCCGGCTACCGCCGTTTCATCGACACGTTTTCGCCGCTGCCCGACCTGCTGCGCGCGGAAGGCACGCCGGATCCGCAGCAGGCGTTCATCGTGCGCACCCTGCTGATCCACGCCTACCGCCGCGTCCAGCTGCACGATCCGATGCTGCCGCTGGCCCTGCTGCCCCAGCCGTGGCCGGGGTCGGAAGCGTATGCGCTGGCGCAGGCGATCTACCGCCTAGTATGGAAGCCGGCCGAGCGGCACCTGATGGACGTGCTGCGACGCGAGGACGACGCGGTGCCGGAAGCGGATGCGACCTTGAGCAAGCGCTTCGGCGGCCTGGACGTTTGACCTGGGCGCTCAGCAGTCGACGGCGAATTGTGCGGCCGCCATCGGATGGCGGATGCGGTCCAGCGCCAGTTCCAGGTCGAGTGCCGGCCAGTACAGGCATTCGCGGCCCAGGTGTTCGACGCGGCACAACTGGGCCACGGTGGCATGCTCGAACCAGGGAAAGAGTGCGAACGGCACATACAGTTCTTCGTCGCGCCAGCGCAGCCAGAAACCGCGCCGGTCGATGGTCGTGACTTCCGGCCGCGCCACCCTTATCTGCCTCATAGCTCCCCTCCTGCTTGCCTGTCGCACCGATGCGATGCGGCCAAGCAATAAAGGTAGCAAATTCTCCAGCATCGCTGTTTGACCCGCAGCAGAGCATCCTGTTTCGCCTGCCAAAGCAGGTATCATGCACGCCTCCCATCCAACAACAACAGGACATACCATGTCTATCAAGATCAGCAGCCAGTTCGACGCTGGCGCCATCGAGGTCGTGAACGCCACGAGCGCCAGCGCCATCGACCTGAACATCCGCAAGGACTCGCACGCCGACATCACCCAGTGGTTTTATTTCCGCCTGCAGGGCGCGCAGGCGCAGCCGTGCACGATCCGCCTGCTCAACGCCGGCCAGTCGGCGTATCCGAAGGGCTGGGAAGACTACAACGCCATGGCCAGCTACGACCGCGTCAACTGGTTCCGCGTGCCGACCCGCTTCGACGGCCTGGTGCTCACGATCGAGCACACCCCCGCGATGGACAGCGTCTACTACGCCTATTTCGAGCCGTATTCGTGGGAACGCCACCTGGAACTGCTCGACCGCGCCCAGTTGTCCGAGCACGTGCGCATGGTGGACCTCGGCTCGACCGTCGACGGCCGCGACCTGAACCTGCTCGTCATCGGCGACGAGGTCCCCGGCAAGAAGAAGGTCTGGGTCATCGCGCGCCAGCATCCGGGCGAGACGATGGCCGAGTGGTTCGTCGAAGGCATGCTCGACGCCCTGCTCGACCCGGCCCACCCGTTCGGCCGCCAGTTGCTGAAGGACGCCGTGTTCTACGTCGTACCGAACATGAACCCGGACGGCTCGGTGCGCGGTAACCTGCGCACCAACGCGGCCGGCGCCAACCTGAACCGCGAATGGCGCAACCCGACCATGGCGCGCAGCCCGGAAGTCTTCCTCGTGCGTAAAAAGATGGAAGAGACCGGCGTCGACCTGTTCCTCGACGTGCATGGCGACGAGGGCCTGCCGTATGTCTTCGTCGCCGGCAGCGACGCCCTACCGACCTTTACCCCCGAACAGGCCGCCGTACAAAAGGCATTCTCCGATGCCTTCATGATCGCCAGCCCCGACTTCCAGGACGTGCACGGTTATCCGAAGGAGCCGTACACGGACGAGGTGCTGACGATGGGGTCGCCGTATGTCACGCACGCGTTCGGCTGCCTGTCGCTCACGCTGGAGCTGCCGTTCAAGGACAACGCCAACGACCCGGATCCGCAGGTCGGCTGGGACGGCGCGCGCAGCGCGCGCCTCGGTGCCGCGGTGCTGCAGCCGGTGTTGCAGGCGGTGCGCGCCGGCCGCTGAAGAGTGGCAAGGGCCGGCTTGCGCGGGGTGGGCCGGTCCGACATACATACAGAAATGCGTTGCCATGCGGCAATATGACTGCCATAATCTAATGGTTCGATGGTCGAATTAATATCATATTGCCGCGGGAGGAGAGGCGCGCCATCGAACGTAGCACATTCGGGGACCGGCAAGGGTACAACGCCCGCCGCCGGTCCGGGCATCATTTCACTCCGCAACCTTATGGCACACGACAAAGACTCTCCTTCCCTCCCCCGCCGGTCCTTTTGCGCCGGTTCCCTCGGACTCCTGGCGCTCGGCCCCTTCGGCCTGGCCGGCTGCGGCGCCGGCGCCGATTCCTCCTCCGGCCAGGGCGCGCCCCGGCTGCTGGCGGATACCGGCGGCGCGTTCGTCCACCCCGGCCTGCTGCATACCCAGGCCGACTTCGACCGGATCAGCGCGAAAGTACAGAACCAGGTTTCGCCATGGATCGACAACTGGCGCCTGATGCTTCAGAACAGCCTGGCAAACAATACGTGGAATCCGGACCCGCGGCCGGTCGTCTACCGCAACGATGGCGTCCATCCCGACAACGTCCAGGCCCTGCAATGGGACACGATGGCCGCCTACCTGAATGCCCTGCAGTGGAAAATCACGGGCAACACGGCCGCTGCGAACGCAGCCGTGCGCATCCTGAACGCCTGGGGTTCGACGCTCACCGGCATCAATCTGACGGATGGCCACTGGGACGGCTACCTCGCCGCGGGCCTGCAAGGCTATCAGTTGGCGAACGCGGCGGAACTCATGCGGGATTACGCCGGCTGGGCCGCGGCCGATTTCGCCCGGTTCAAGCAGATGATGCAGAATGTCTTCGTCCCCCTGGTCGGCAACAACACAAGCCTGCAAGTATTTTCTAACTGGAACCTGTGCGCCATGGCCGCCTCGCTGGCCATCGCCGTGCTGTGCGACGACCATGCCCGCTTCGACGCCACGATCACCTATTTCAAGGAAGGCCTGGGCAACGGCGCCATCGCGCAGATGGCCTTCTACATCCACCCGGGCTACCTCGCCCAGACGCAGGAAGCGGGCCGGGACCAGGGCCACAATACGCTCAGCATCTCGCTCGTGACCACCATCTGCGAAATGGCCTGGAACCAGGGTATCGACCTGTATGGCTACGACAACAATCGCGTGCTGGCCGCCTGCGAATACACGGCGAAGGGTAACCTGCACCAGTCCGGCCCGACGTCGCCGTATTACACGGTGCCGTTCGTGCCTTATTATGTGCCGGGATTCTATGCATCGACGTTCTCCATTACCGGCCAGGGAACGACTCGCCCCGCGTGGGCACTGATCTACAACCATTACGTCAATCGCAAGGGCCTCGCGGCGCCCTATACGCAAAAATTCTCACAGTCGATCCCGCAGGAAGACGGCGGCCACTATCCGCAAACGGGCGGCGCCTGGGACCAGCTGGGCTACGGCACCTTGCTGTTCACCCGCGATCCGGTCGCCTCGGGCGCCCCGCCGAGCGGTCTCAGCGCCGTGACGACGGCCGGCAACGTCGTGCTGTCGTGGTGGGGTACCGCGTACGCGACGAGCTATAACGTGAAACGCGGCACGTCTCCCGGTGGACCGTACACTGTCGTCGCCACGGGCATTACCGACCTGCTGACCTGGACCGATGCCAACCTGGCGAACGGCACGTATTACTACGTCGTCACGGCCGTCACGCCGACGGGCGAGTCGCCCCCGTCGAACGAAGCGATGGGCGTCGCCGGCACCCGGCTGCACACCTGGCTGCAATTCGGCGAAGCCAGCGGTACGGTCGCGAACGACACGAGCGGCAACGGCCGCAATGCCCAGCTGGCCGGCGGCGCCACATGGGCAGCGGGGCGCCAGGGACAGGGCTCGGCGCTGGCGCTGAACGGCAACGGCGCCTACGCCAGCCTGCCGGCCAACATCGTGGACACGGTCGGCGACTTCACGATCGCGGCCTGGGTGTTCTGGAACGGCGGACCGAACTGGTCCCGCATCTTCGATTTCGGCACCAATACGCTGCACTACATGTTCCTGTCGCCGCGCACGGCCCGGGGCACGATGGGCTTCGCGGTCACGCTCAACGGCGGGGACAGCGAAATCCGCGTCGACGCGCCGACGGCCCTGCCTACCGGGCAATGGGTGCATGTCGCCGTGACGCTGTCGGGGACGGACTTCACGATGTACCTGAACGGCGCGCCCGTGGCCACCGCCGGCGGCGTCTACATCCCGCCGTTCCAGGTCGGCCACACGACGCAGAACTTCATCGGCCGCTCGCAGTTCCCGGACCCGACCTTCAGCGGCATGATCGACGACTTCCGCATCTACAACGGCGCGCTGTCTGCGGCCGACATCGCCGCGCTGGGCGGCTCGGCGCTGCCGGCGCCGATGTTCGACGTCGACGTCGGCGCGGTGGGACTGGCCGGCAGCGCCAGCGTGGCGAACGGCGTCTACACGCTGCGGGGCAGCGGCGCCGACGTCTGGAACACGGCCGACGCCTTCCACTTCGCACCGCAATGCATGACCGGCGACGGCACAATCACGGTGCGCGTGGCGAGCCAGGCCAACACGAATGCCGCGGCCAAGTCCGGCCTGATGTTTCGCACCTCGCTGGATGCCAATGCACAGAACGTCCTCGTGGCGGTCTTGCCCGGCTACGGCGTGCAGATGACGTACCGTGCCGGGACGGGCGGCGCGTCCAGCCAGGCCGCCCTCATCGGCGGGGCCGCGGCGCCCTGGTGGCTCCGCCTGACCCGCGCGGGCAACACGTTCACCGGCTTCATGTCGCCCGACGGCGTGAACTGGACGCAGGTCGGCAGCGCCAGCGTGAGCATGCCGGCGACGGTGTTCGGCGGGCTGATGGTCCTGGCGCACAACAACCAGGCGCTGAACGTCTCGACCTTCGATAACCTGACGTTCGCCTGACCTGCGGGAACGCCCCGCGCCCTCCCCGGTCCAACAGCAGGAAGGACGGCGGCACGGGAGGCGTGTGGGCATCATTTACCGGCCGGGCGAGATCCCGGAAGACGACGCGCCGCCGCCGGCCGGGCTGGCGCTGGGCGACACGTGGTTCTGGCACGGCGACCAGACGCTGTTGCACGCGCTGGTCGAGCACCCGCGCGTGGCGCCGGACCACGCGGCGATCCGCCTGCTCGGCTTCAATGGCGCCCGGCTGAACGAATACATCGGCGACGGCGCCTGCGCCGACGTGATGCGCACGCACCTGGCGGGCAGTCCGCCCTTTTCCGAGTTCTACCTCAGCGGCTTCGCGAACGACGCGCTGGAGCACGGCCTGGCACTGCGCGACGACTGCGCGCACGCACGCGACCCGGCCGCCTGCTTTTCGGCGGAACGGCTCGACCTGCTGCTGTACCACATCGACATCGGCCTGAACGGCATCATCCGCACGCTGCGCTGGGCCTATCGCCATACGGCCCGGCTGCAGCCGGTCTTCCTGAACGGCTACGACTACCCCGTCCCGGACGGGCGGAGTTTCGTGAACGCGCACGGCGGCTGGATCACGAGCCTGATGGACGCGGCGCACGTCGATCCCGACCTCGCGTTCCGCACGCGCGTCATGCGCCACCTGATCGACGTGCTCAACGACGACGTGCTCGCCGCGTTCCACTCGCCTCTGGCGCGCGTGTTCCATGTCGACAGCCGGGGTTGCCTGGCGACGAGCCCGGAGCGCTACCGGGACGACTGGGAAAACGAGCTGTACCCCACCCGCGAAGGCTTCACGCGCATCCTGGAGCAAGCCTGGCTGCCCCGGCTCGCCCCGTTCGGCATCGCCGTCACAGGAACGTGAACACCTGCTCCTGCGCCAGGCGCGACTTCGGCAGCGCGGCGTTGAAATCGCTGTCGGCGTGGTAGCCGAAGCTGAGCAGCACGAGGCTGGCCAGGCCCTGCTCGTGCAGGCCCAGCTCCGCGTCCAGCGCGGCCGGGTCGAGGCCTTCCATCGGCGTCGTGTCCACGCCCAGCGCGCTGGCCGCCAGCATGGCGTTGCCCAGCGCGATATAGGCCTGCTTCTCGAACCACTGCGGCAGGTCCTTCAGCGTGTAGCGGTGCAGGTTGACATAACCCAGGCGGCCCTTGGCCTGGCCCGCCCTGGCGGCATCGTCCTTGAAACGGCCGTCGCGCTGTTCCTGCGCGAGCAGGCGCTCCAGGTGGCCGCCTTCGGCATCCACGCGCGTGCAGAACAGGATCACGTGCGAGGCATTCAGGATCTTCGCCTCGTTGTAGCTGTACGGGCCCTGCACGCCCTTGGCCAGGCGCGCCTTCGCGTCCGGCGTGCTGGCGACGATGAAGTGCCAGGGCTGCGAATTCACCGACGACGGGCTGTTGCGCAGCACTTCGTAGATCTGCTGCATGGTCTCTTCGGGGACGCGGCGGTTCGGATCGTAGGCCTTGGCGGTGTAGCGCTTGCGGGCGGCGGCA
The DNA here is from genome assembly GCF_056404615.1 of Massilia sp. P2_C2. Classification (NCBI taxonomy): domain Bacteria; kingdom Pseudomonadati; phylum Pseudomonadota; class Betaproteobacteria; order Burkholderiales; family Oxalobacteraceae; genus Massilia; species Massilia sp. P2_C2. The sequence continues at coordinate 8,837 of NZ_JBFUDR010000205.1, forward strand.
AGAATGTCCATCGGGTTCCTTTCACGAGAAATGTGTATCTGCACATTATTGCAGGAACCCGGATTTCGTGCTCGCGGCGGGTAGGGTGGGCACCCCGTGCCCACGCGGATGTTCGCGTTATGCATACGTAACGCGTGGGCACGTTCGTATGTGAGGCCCCCGGCCTCGCATACCCCACCCTACTCTAATTACCGGCGACGACCATCTTCTCGAGCAGGATCGAACCCGTCGACTTGTTTCCGCGCGTCAGCACGTCGTTGCCGATGCCGACGATGGCCTGGAACATGTCCTTCATATTGCCCGCGATGGTGATCTCTTCGACGGGGTACTGGATGACGCCGTTCTCGACCCAGTAGCCGGACGCGCCGCGCGAGTAATCGCCGGTGACGTAGTTCGTGCCCTGCCCCATCAGCTCCGTGACGAGCAGGCCGGTGCCCATCTTGCGCAGCATGCCTTCGAAGTCGTCGGCGATCTTCGTGTCTTTCGAGACGATTTCCAGGTTGTGCGAGCCACCGGCATTGCCCGTCGTCTGCATGCCCAGCTTGCGGGCCGAATAAGACGACAGGAAGTAGCCCTGCAGCACGCCATCGCTGACGACCTTGCGACGCTGGGTGCGCACGCCTTCCTCGTCGAACGGGGCCGAGCCCACGCCGCCGATCAGGTGCGGGTCTTCGACGATCTGGATGTGCGACGGGAAGATGTTCTGGCCCAGGGAATCGAGCAGGAAGCTCGATTTACGGTACAGGGCGCCACCCGACGTTGCCTGGACGAAAGCACCCAACAGGCCGGCGGCCAGCGGCGCCTCGAACAGCACGGGGCATGTGCGCGTGTCGAGCTTGCGCGCATGCAGGCGCGCGAGGGCGCGCTCGGCGGCATAGCGGCCGATCTTTTCCGGATCGCCCAGTTTGTTCGGGTCGCGCGCCGACGAATACCAGTCGTCGCGCTGCATGTGGGCCCCCTTGCCGGCGATCGGCGCGACGGACAGGGTGTGGCGCGAGAACGGGTAGCCGGCGCAGAAGCCGAGCGAGTTCGCGGCCACGAAGTGCGATTGTTGCACGTAGACGCTGGCGCCCTCGCTGTTGGTGACGCGCTTGTCGACGGCGAAGGCGGCCGCCTCGCAGCGCTGGGCGATGGCCACGGCATCCTCGGCGTTGATGTCCCATGGGTAGCACAGGCGCAGGTCGCGCGGGTTCGTTTCCAGCAGGTCGGGGTCCGGCAGGCCGGCGGCCGGGTCCTCGGCCGTGAAGCGGGCGATGTTGTACGCCGCCTCGACGGTGGCGCGCAGCGAATCGCGCGAAAAATCCGACGTATTGGCATGGCCGCGACGCTTGCCGCTGTACACGGTCACGCCGATACCCTTGTCCTTGTTCTGCTCGATGGTCTCGACCTGGCCCTTGCGCACCGTCACCGCCAGCCCGCTACCCTCGCTGATCTCGACCGACGCATCGCTGGCGCCCGTTTCTTTGGCAATGGCAAGCACGTCCTGTGCAAGCTGCTTGAGCTGATCCTGGGTATGGGTGAAGACGGTGTCGTTCATGTGTGGTTTTTCGTAGCGAGCCGTAAAACAGTTATCATAGCAGCCGTTTACTGTTTTTACCGGCGGGCCGTGCGCCAGCCGATCCAGATCATCATGCCAAATGCCAACCGCGGCTCCGTCGGCTTCCGCTCCGACGAGTTCGACCAGGAATACGAGCGTCCCTCCAAGTCCGAACTCAAGCGCCAGAGTAACGAACTGCAAAAGCTCGGCGAGCAGCTCATCGAGGCGCCGCGCGACCGCGTGAAGCGCGTCCCGATGCCGGAGGAAGTGCGCGACGCCATCCTCACGTGCCAGACCATTACCAACCACGAAGGCCGGCGCCGCCAGCTGCAGTTCGTCGGCAAGTTGATGCGCTCCCTCGACGAGGAGGAAGTCGCCGTCATCCAGCGCACCATCGAAAGCTGGAAAGGCACGTCCAGGGCCGAAGCGGCCGCCCTGCACGCGCTGGAGCGCCGCCGCGACAAGCTGCTGGCCGACGACAAGGCCCTCACCCAGTTGCTGGAAGAACACCCGGACCTGGACGTGCAGCACCTGCGCACCCTGATCCGCAATGCGCGCAAGGAGCAGGCCGAGAACAAGCCGCCCAAGGCCTACCGCGAAATCTTCCAGATCCTGAAGGACCTGGCGAAGCAGCCGAAAGCGGCCGCCGCCGAAGAGCCCGGCGAGGATGAGGACGAGATTGATGAGTCTGGACAATAAAGTCGAGGAGCTCGCGGGTGAGCTCGTGATTGGCCTGGTGTCGGTCTCGGACCGCGCCAGCGGCGGCGTCTACGAGGACAAGGGCATTCCCGCACTGCGCGAGTGGCTGGAAGCGGCCCTCGCCACCCCCTTCCGGCTGGAGACCCGGCTGATCCCGGACGACCGCGCCAGCATCGAGCAAACGCTGGTCGAACTGGTGGACACGGCCCGCTGCCACCTCGTGCTGACGACGGGCGGCACGGGCCCCGCGCGGCGCGACGTCACGCCGGAAGCGACGCTGGCCGTCGGCACCAGGGAGATGCCCGGCTTCGGCGAGCAGATGCGCCAGATCAGCCTGCACTTCGTGCCGACCGCGATCC
>NZ_JBFUDR010000206.1:0-11427 GCF_056404615.1 Massilia sp. P2_C2
GTAGGGTGGGCACCCCGTGCCCACGCGTGACGCATGCGGTTCGTTGGCGTTATTGCGCCACCGAGAAGCGGAAGCGCGATTCCGTTTCGTACACTTCGCCTGGGCGCAGGATCGTGCTCGGGTACGCCGGCTGGTTGGGCGAATCGGGATAATGCTGCGGCTCGATGCAGAAGCCGCTGCGGTGGGTCCACGCGTGGCCCTTGCCGTGCAGCGAGCCGTCGAGGAAGTTACCGCTGTAGAACTGGACGCCCGGTTCCTGCGTGAACAGCTCCAGCACGCGGCCCGTCGTCKGCTCGCACACGTGGACGGCACGCTTCAGCCCGCGCTCGCCCAGGCTCTTGTTCAGCACCCAGCAATGGTCGTAGCCGAGGCCGTGGCGCAGCTGCTTGTCCGGCTGGCCGATGCGCTCGCCGATCGTGCGCGGCTTGCGGAAGTCGAACGGCGTGCCCGTCACGGGTGCCAGTTCGCCGTACGGGATCGATTCCGCGTCGATGGGCACGAACTTGTCGGCGTCGATCGCAATCTCGTGGCCGAGGATATCGCCCTGCCCCGCCCCGCACAGGTTGAAATAGCTGTGCTGCGTGAGGTTGACCGGAGTCGGCTGGTCGGTGACGGCGTGGAAACGCACGACGATCTCGTTGTCGTCCGTCAGCGAATACGTCGCCGTGACGTCGACGTTGCCGGGATAGCCCTGCTCGCCGTCCGGGCTGTGGTAGCGCAGGACGAGCGTGTCGCCTTCGACGCTGGGCGTCCACAGCACCTTGTCGTAGCCCGGATCGCCACCGTGCAGGTGGTTGTTGCCGTTGTTGGTCGTCAGCTGGTACGCCTTGCCGTCCAGGGTGAAGCGGCCCTTGCCGATGCGGTTGCCGTAGCGGCCGATCAGGGCGCCGAAGTACGGGCTGTCCTTGACGTAGGGTTCCAGGGTTTCGAAGCCAAGCGCGACGTCGGCAAAGACGCCGTCGCGGTCCGGCACGTGGATTTCGGTGATGACGCCGCCGAAATCCAGAACCTTGACGACCATGCCGTTGTTGTTCTTGAGCGTGAACTGGGTAACTTGTCTGCCGTCGGGCAAAGTCCCGAACGGCGCTTGGGTGATTCCGTTTTGCACGTTGTTATTTCCTTAGAGGATGGATGGCCGCCCGAACACAGGCATGCCGTTCTCGTCCCATCGCAGCGGTTTGACGAACGTATGGCGGTCCGGGTTCCACAGCGGATCGCCGACGATTTCGGTATAGGTCCTCGCATGATAAACGAGCATGACGGTCTCGCCATCTTCAGCATATGTAAAGCTGTTGTGGCCAGGTCCGTAAATACCATGATCGTAGCATGTACGGAACACCGGCTCACGCGACTTCATCCACGCGGCCGGGTCGAGCAGGTCCGCATTCTCGTCGGCCCACAGCAGACCCATCGCGTAGTTTTCGTCGGTGGCACTGGCGGAATAAGAAATGAAGATCTTGCCGTTGCGGCGCAGGACGGACGGGCCTTCGTTGACCCGGAAGCCGCGGATTTCCCAGTCGAACTCGGGCTTGGACAGGAGCACGGGCTTGCCCTCGATCTGCCATGGTGTCTTCATCTTCGCGATGTACAGGTTCGAGTTGCCTTCGATCTCGACGTCCTTCTGCGCCCACAGGTAGTACAGCTGGCCGTTGTGGTTGAACGTGGTGGCGTCCAGGCAGAACGTGTCGATGCCCGTGTCGACCTGGCCCATGAATTCCCACGTGCCTTCGAGCGGATTGGCGTTCGTATTGCGGATCGCGTACATGCGGTGCTGGAACAGCTTGTACTTGATCTCGCGGCTCGGCGCGGCCGCGAAATAGACATACCACGCGCCCATGTTGAAATGCAGCTCGGGCGCCCAGATCAGCTCGCTGTAAGGGCCCGTGTCCGGCTTGACCCACGCGTCGACGGTGGGCGCGGCGGCCAGTTCCGCGATCGTCTTCGCGCGGCGCAGTTCGATGCGATCATAGAGCGGGACCGAGGCCGTGAAATAGTAATAGCCGTCCGTGTGCCTGTAGATGTATGGGTCGGCGCGTTGTTCGATCAGGGGTTTCAGTACGGTGTCTTGCATGGTCATATCCAAAGGATTCGTATCGTTTTTACGTAGGGTGGGCACCACGTGCCCACGCGTTACGCCAACATCTCGCGAACGTTACGCGTGGGCGGAGGGCCGCCCACCCTACGCGCTGACTCGTAATTCTTCTTTCACGGTCGAGTAGTACTCATCGCTGATGCGGTACTTGAACATCAGCGCCCCCATCAGGAAGTGGAAGAAGCCCGGGATGACGGACAGCATCAGCGCAATGCCATGCAGCGCCAGCGCGCCCTGCTCCTGGTTCGGCTGGTAGTGGAAGTAATTCAGCAGCAGCCCCACCATGCCGCCCGCGAGCCCCATGCCCGCCTTCTGCGCGACCGAGATGCCGCCGAACGCGAAGCCCGACACCCGCTTGCCGGTTTTCACTTGCCCATAGTCGATGGTCTCGGCGATCGCGGACCAGAACACGGGCGCGTGCAGGTCGACGACGAGCGACAGCATGAAGTACAGCAGGAATGCGAGGGCCTTGTCGCCCGGCTTCACGAGGAGATAAATCATCACGGACAGCACGGCCACCATCAACTGCGTGTAGCGGAACAGTTTCACTTTGCAATAGAACTTGGTGACCCACGTGGACACCACCATCGCGATGATCGCGGCGGCGACGCCCGTCGACAGGAACGCGGACACGGTCTCGGTATCGCCATGCAGATAATACTTGGCGTAATAGATCGCGACGGAGCCGCGGATCACATAGCCGATGGTGCCCGTCACGCAGACGGCGCACAGGATCAGCCACTGGTCGTTCCGGGCCAGCACGGCGATCTGTTCCAGCAGCGGCTGGCGCTTCGTCTTGTACACGACGCGCTCCGTCGTCGTGAAGAACGTGAACAGGAACAGCGCAACGCCCAGCAGCGCCATCRGCGCCATCGCCGCCTGGTAGCCGGCGGCCTGGTTGCCATTGCCCCAGCGCTGGGCGAGGATGGGCACGACGATGGTGACCATGAACGCACCGACCTTGGCCAGGAACAGCCGGTAGCCGTTGGCGGACAGGCGTTCCTGCGGATCGCTCGTCAGGCCGCTGATCAGCGAGATGTACGGCACGCCCACGCCCGACGTCATCAGGGTCATCAGGATGTACGTGGAATAGGCCCACACGAGCTTGGCGTCATAGCCCCAGTCGGGTGTGCTGAACACGGCGAACACCGACAGGCCATACGGCACGGCGAGCAGCAGCAGATACGGCCGGTAGCGGCCCCAGCGCGTGAGGAACGTGTCCGTCATCTGGCCGACGACGAGGTCGGAGCACGCGCCCACGATCTTCACGAGCACGAACAGCAGCGCGAGGTCGGTCGTCCTGAGTCCATAGACGTCCGTGTAGAAGTAAGTGATGATCAACATCATCGACGAGATCACCACGTTGAGCGCCATGTCGCCGGCGCCGAACCCTGTTTTTTCCAGGATCGAGAGTTTTTGCGTGTGCATGCGGCTTCCTTCCAAACGACTCAGGGTGCTACGCGGTTTTTCCCGAGCAGCACCCTGGTTCATTGCCTGGCGATAGTTTCGATCAGTGTTTCCAACGCAATGCAAAGCCGATGACTTTGTCGTAGCGGCGCACGTCACGCGGCAGTTCCGGCACGCCGTGGTAATCGTGGTAAGCCTGATTCAACAGGTTGCTGCCATCCAGCGTCGCGGTCAGGTTTTCCGTGAGCTTGTACGACACCGACGCGTCCAGGGTCTTGATCGGATCGACGATCAGGTTGAAGCCCAGGTTGCGGTAGTTGTACGTGTCCACGAACTGGTCGCGCCAGCTGTAGGCCACGCGCGCCGACCATGGGCCGCGCTCGTACAGGCCGACCAGGTTGGCTGCTTTCTTCGACATGCCCGGGAACGTGTTGCGCGTGCCGTCCGGCTCGGTCAGGCCGCCGTTCATGAACGTGAAGTTGGCCTGCACGCCCAGCCCGCTCATCCAGCCCGGCAGGCTGCTGAAGAATTGCTGGTACGCCGCTTCGAAGCCGTACAGCTTGCCGGTGTCGGCATTGTACGGACGGTCGACGAAGTAGCTGACGCCGTTGTACGTCTCCGACATCGACTTGTGGCGCAGGTAGTTCTTGAAGTCGTGGTTGAACAGCGTACCGGTCAGCGAACCGTCCTTGGAGAAATACCATTCCAGGGCGACGTCGACGTTGCGGCCTTCCTGCGGCTTCAGGTTCGGATTGCCGGCCGTACCGGTCGCCATCGTGGTATTGGTCGACGGATACAGGATCAGGCCCGGGTTGAAGTCGCCGAAGCCGGCGCGCTCGATCGCCTTGCCGGCCACGAGGCGGCCCACCAGGTCCTGGCGGAAGTTGGCGCGCAGGTTCAGGCTCGGCAGCACGTCCGTGGTGCTGGCCGAGACGGACACGGGCGAGATCACGTTGTTGACGTCTCGCGAATTGCCGGTGATGTTCTGGCGCGTCCGCACGACGCGCACGCCAACCGTGCCTTCGACCGGTACCGTGAAGGCGTCGAAGCCGATCTTGGCCTTGCCGTACAGCGCCGTCGTCGTCTCGCGGTCGGCGTAGTACGACAGCGGATCGTCCGGCTTGTCGGCGCTGGTGCCGGTGATCGCCTGGCGCACGACGCCGGTATTGTTCAGCAGGAACTGGTAGCACGGCGCGAAGAACTGGTTCATGCCATAGTTGCCGCCGGTCGCCGGGCTGACGCAGGACAGGCCGGGGATGCTCGTGACCTTGAGCGCGTTCGGGCCCCACTGGTCCGGTGCCGACGAGTAGTTGTTCAGCTCGTGGGCATACGACGCGTCGCGCTGGGCCCAGCGCACGCCGCCCGTCAGCTCCTTCAGCAGGCCGTCGTTTTCCGGCGTCCAGGTCACGTCGCCGCGCCAGTCGTTGGCCGCACCGTTCGAGTGGTTGTGGTTGTCGAAGAAGGCGAACATCGTCCACTTGGACGGGTCCGTCATGTCGACGCCCGGATAGGTCAAATAGCCGCCGCCGTCGCGGATGCTGGCGCTGATCGGCTTGGCCGCGTTGTAGATCGTGTCCAGGATCGGGTTCGACTGGCGGTAGGTCGACACGGTACGCACCAGTTCCGAGCTCACGCGCACGGACGGGGACACGTCCCAGATACCGCCGATCGCGCCCTGGCTGCCCTTCGACCAGTCGCGCCGCGCCTGGGTCGAGCTCAGGGTGAACGTGTTGACGCTCGGGTTGCTGATCGTGTCGAGGTAGTTCGTGCCCGGGAACGTGGTGACGGTCGACGTCGGGTTGTTCACCGGCAGATTGCCCACGAAGAAGATACTCTGCGAATCGTGGTCGATCTTGGTGCCGAAGCCTTCGGCGTAGAACTGCATGTCGCGGTTCGGACGCCACTGGGCCGAGAAGTTGGCTGCCAGGCGCTTGCGGTCGCCCTCGGTCATCACGCGGCCCATGCCATCCGTGCCGACGACGCCGGCAGGCTGGGTGTACTTGATGCCGGGCGCGGCCCACGCCACCTCGTCGTGGTAGCGGCCGCGCTGGTACGACAGGCCGCCCAGCAAGCCGACTTCGCCGATGTCCGTCTTCCAGCGGTTCGACCACAGGCCACCGACCTGCGGATCGGTCTTGCCGGCCTTGTCGCGGTGCTCGGCGCGGGCGTTGACGGCGACCTGCGAACCCTTGAAGTCGAACGGACGGAACGTGCGGACGTCGATGACGCCCGAGGTGCCGCCTTCGACCATGTCGGCGCCCTGCGACTTGTACACGTCCACGCGCTGCAGCATCGAGACGGGCACGTCGGCCAGGAACAGCGAGCGGCCGGCGGCGGTGAACATCTCGCGGCCGTTGAACAGCGTGGTGACGCCACCGAGGCCACGGACGACGATGCTGCTCGCCTCGCCGTTGTTGCGCAGGATTTGCACGCCGGTGACGCGGCCCAGGATCTCGGCCACGTTCTTGTCAGGGAATTTGCCGATGTCGTCCGCGACGATCGAATCGAGCACCTGCTCGGCGTTCTTCTTGATGGTCAGGGCGCTCTGCGCCGCCTGGCGCTGGCCACTGACGACGACAACGTTGTCACCAGTGGCCTGGTTGGCGTCCTGGGCAGCACCGGCGTCCTGCGCGCGTACGGAGACGCTCGTCAGGAGACCAATACCCATGAGGGCGGCAACGGTGCCGCGCAGTGCGAATGTGCGAGTGACGGGCGCGAGCCGGCCCGATGCGATGCGTTTCATATGTCTCCTATCTGCTTGTAAATATTTTTATATTTTCTGAAACTCTGTCGAGGTTTCAGAATCTGGCATGCTGAGCAGTATGTTAGGCGGTGGACTGAGATCGATCCAATCATTTTTTCCACGACTCCGATACCATTTTTTATATGTGACTTGTTTAGCTCTGCCGTATGACAACGATTTCACATGGCACAATGGCGTGGTATCCGATCACTTCCTTCCAAGAGCCGCACGAACGGCGCGCAGATCGACGCCGACCGGCTCGCGCTGCGGGGCCGTATGGCCGCGCTGGGCGTGGAATGAACCGATCGGCATGGCTCGAAACGCGGTTTCCGGACACCCCGGCCAGCCGGTAGAGACGCCAATCTTTCGTGCTGCATGAGGCGGCCACGCGGCGTTACACTTGTGACATCCAGCGCCGAGGCAGACGATCATGCAGAATTGCTCTCCCGAAGAAGTCCGCTCATTCCTCGAAAAAATCGAGCAACTGCCCGCGCCCTTCTTCAAGCGCCTGATCGAAGCGAGCAATACCGGCATCATCATCGCCGACGCCTCCCTGCCGGACATGCCGATCGCCTACGTCAACCCGGCATTCGAAAAGATGACGGGCTACCGGCGGCACGAAGTCATCGGCCGCAACTGCCGCTTCCTGCAGCGCAGCGACCGCGACCAGCCCGGCATCGACCTCATCCGCCATAGCCTGAAAGAGGCCGGGATCTGCACCGCGCTGCTGCGCAACTACCGCAAGGACGGCAGCCTGTTCTGGAGCCGCATCCACCTGTTCCCCGTGCGCGAAAACAGCGCCACGGCCACGCATTTCGTCGCGATCCTGCAGGACGTGACGGAAGTCGTCGAAGCCCAGCAGGAAGCCGTACAGGCACGCGAGCGCCTCAGCACCGTCCTCGAAAGCATTTCCGACGGCTGCGTGTCGCTCGACCGCGAATGGCGCTTCACCTACATCAACGCGCGCGGCGCGGCCTGGATCGACCGCCGTCCGGAAGACCTGATCGGCAAGAGCATGTGGGACGAATTCCCCGAAGCCGTGGGCGGACCGTTCTACCAGACCTATCTGCGCGCGATGGAAGAGCGCGAGTTCGCCACCTGCGAGAACTTCTACGCGCCGCTGGGCATCTGGCTGGAGGTGCGCGTATACCCGTCGCGCGAAGGCGTGACCGCATTCTTCGTCGACGTCACYGAACGCAAGGAAGCGGAGACGCGCCTGCTGCACATGGCCACGCACGACAGCCTGACGGGCCTGCACAACCGGCTGAGCTGCCTGCGCGCACTCGACCAGGCGCTGGGCCGCTCGCTCGAAGAACACCGGCCGGTCGGCGTGCTGTTCATCGACCTCGACCACTTCAAGGAAGTCAACGATGCCCACGGCCACCGCGCCGGCGACCAGGCCCTGCAGGAGATCGGGCGCCGCCTGGGCAGCCTGGCCGGCAGCGGCATCACGGTCGCGCGCATCAGCGGCGACGAATTCGTGTTCGTCCTCGAAGGCATGGACACCGAGGGCGCGAAGTCCGTGGCCGTCGCCGTGCTGCAGCAGCTGGCCTTGCCGATCGCCGTCGAAAACCATCAGGTGGCGGTGGGCGCCAGCATCGGCATCGCAATCGGCAACAGCAGCGAGACCACGGCCGACGAGCTGCTCAACAACGCGGACGCCGCCATGTACGAGGCCAAGGACAACGGCCGCCACACGTACGCCGTGTTTTCGCCGCGGGCGAGCCTGTTGATCAAGCAGCGGCTGGCGCTGCGCCAGGACGTGTTCTCGGCCCTCGAACGGCGCCAGTTCGTGCTGTTCTACCAGCCGCAGGTCAGCGCGATCAACGGCGCCGTGGTGGGCGCGGAAGCCTTGCTGCGCTGGGAACATCCGCGCCTCGGGCTGCTGCCGCCCGACCTGTTCCTGCCCATGCTGGAAGGCTCGCCCGCCATCAGCGCGGTCGGCGCCTGGGTGTGCGAGGAAGCGTGCCGCCAGGCGCGCGAATGGGAACTGCTCGGCTACCGGCTGCGCATGGCGGTGAACGTCTCGCCGCGCCAGCTGACCGACGAGAACCTGCCGCCGCTGCTGAAGAACCTCGTCGACCGCTACGACCTGGACCCCGGGTGCATCAAGCTGGAAGTCACGGAGAGCATGCTGATGCAGGACATCGACAAGGCGGCGGCCGTGCTGAACTCACTGCAGGACGACGGCTTCCGCATCGCGCTGGACGACTTCGGCACGGGTTATTCGAACCTGTCGTACCTGCGCCAGCTGCCGATCACCGCGATCAAGATCGACCGTTCGTTCGTGCGCGAGATCGGGCAGGACCAGCGCTGCCTCGACATCGTCAACGGCGTCATCGCGTTCGCCAAGTCGCTCAAGCTGGACGTCATCTGCGAAGGCATCGAGACGGAGCTTCAAAGGGAAGCGATCCGCTCGACCGGGTGCGACGTGCTGCAGGGCTACCTGATCGGCAAGCCGATGCGGGCCGGCGATTTCCGGGCGTTGCTGCTGTCGCAGAGCGCGGAGCCGGCACAAACCGATCCGGGTTGCGGTAGGGTGGACGGCTAGACCGTGCAAGTCGATCCGCCGTACCGTACGCGTCGTCCACGCGTTCAACCGTCACATGATATGCCGCAGTGTTCAGAACCCGAACTTCACACCCGCCGACCACACGCCCGCGCGCGCGCCGATGTCTTTACCCTTGCCAAAGTTCTCGTATTCGCCGACCACGGAGATATTCTCGTTCAACTTGTACTGCGCACCCAGGCCGGCATACACGCCATTGTCATTCTCCGTCGACGAATACCCGATGTCGGTGTTCCACTTGCGCTGGCTGTGCGCCACGCCCAGCTTGCCGTAGGCCGAGAAGCGCTCGCTGATGGGCACCGTGTACTTGGCTGCGACGTAGGCGCCATAGCCCTTCGTGGACGTCTTGACGCCGCCGGGGATGCCCGTCGCCTCCTGCGAATACTGGCGGTCCTGGTTCGAAAAGTTCACATAGCCGGCCTCGACACCCACGTTGTTCGAGAAGTCGACGCCGCCGAAGATCTTCGCGTCCGCATGGCGGTCGCCGGTCATCCTGTTGTCGGCGCTGACGACGCCGATGCCGACATAGGGACGATAGGCCGCCGTGTCGGAGGCGGTCGACAGTTGCTGCGCGTGGGCGGCGGTCCCGGCGGCAAACGCGGCGGTGGTGAGGATGAAGGTCAGTGCTTTCATAGGGCTCTCCTGTTATGGGCTGTGCCGCGATTCGGGCTGAATCGCGACGGTCACCACGATAGCAGTGTGTCCAGAAAGCAAGAATGTTGGATTGGTAAGGATCTGTTACCGCTGTGCATATAACCGACCCAGCGGGCAAGTATGCATGCAGATGCGGCAATGGACGTTGCAGGAAAATAGCGCGACGATGGCTGAACGATGTCTGCCATACGCTGATGCCAGTCCTGTTTCACCTTTTTACAATTGTGCGGATCACTTCGTATTCTGTGCCAGTGGGGCGCAGCCGCACAGCATAGTGACATAGGCCACCRCCATTACCAGGGTCGGTATTCGCATTGTTATCTTCCTCTGCATAATTAAGGTGCGATGCACGCACCCGCTGGTTCCACGTTATAGGTTCCGTTATATGCGAAGGGCTGGCTCCCATTAACGGGCGAATCAAATAATTCGACATCTAACTTATCGTCCGTAAAGTTGATCATCCCGTCATTCCATCCTGCCGACCGCCAGCGTCCGGTCTTGGTCCCGTCTGGTTGAGATTCCGGCGCATAACTTAGCACAGTGACGTCTGGTGGAGAGTATTGACCACGGCGTGCTGGAAACTGGATGCGAAAGACATACTCGGTCTCTCGTGACCCGAATATGAAGGTAGCCGGGTGATGCGATTGGGGCAAAACGACGTGGATATCGACGTTGCATACGTGGCCGATGAGTACGGCCTGGGCTGTCTTCTTTACCTCTCCTCGATGCAAAACTCCACATGACGACAGGCATAAAATCACAGCCAGGATTCCATATCGTTTTATATTCACCAATGATCTGTTACGCACTGGTTCCCCATGTATGTTTGTAGAATCCACGGCCGTGGGCGGACATTCCCGAAAGCATGTCCGCCCAAGGCTCGCATGTCGAACGCTATCGTCCGTCCACAATGCTCACTTCGCCCCGCTCGCCACGTTGATGAACGGAATCGCACCACCCGCCACATTGGGCAGCTTGCCATCCCACTTCTCGATGGCCAGACGCTGGTTTTCCATCTCGCGCAGGCGGATCAGTTCCGGCGTCACTTGCTGGCGTTGCACGGCCAGCGATTCGGCCTCGGCCTTCGCCTGGGCCACGCGCTGCTTCGCTTCCACTTCGATGCGCTGCAGGTCGCGTTCCGCCTTCAGCTTCAGCTGCTCGGCCGTCGTCTTGGCCTCGATGGCGTCGTTGAACGAGCGCGAGAAATTGAAGTTCACGATCGAGAACTCGTCCACCATGATGCCGTGCCGGGACAGCCGCTCGCGCAGCTGGGTGACGATCTGGTCGCGCACGTCGGTGCGCTTGGCGATCAGTTCCTCGGCCGTGAAGCGCGCCGTGACGGCCTTCACGGCTTCCTGCACGGCCGGGATGATGATGCGCTGGCCCGGCTCGTTGCCGAGGTCGCGGAACACCGTCACCGCGGCATCCGGCCTGATGTGGTAGTTCAGCGCCACGCGGGTGTGCACGGTCTGCAGGTCGCGCGAGGCGGCGTCGCCCTCGCCTTCGCCCTTCTGGATCGAGACGTTGACGAGGTTGAGCTTCTGCGCCAGCGGCACACGGAAGTGGATGCCCTCGCTCAGCACCTGGTCGCTCGGACTGCCGAACGTCGTCATCACGCCCCGGAAGCCGGCCGGCACCGTGCCGAACGGCGCCAGCGCCATCAGCAGGATGAGCACGACGACCGTGACGATGACTTTCATGCCCGCGTTCAATGAGAATCCATTCATTTCGTTTCCCTTTCAGCCTTGGTTGTATTGACGACGAAGCAAGTGTATAGCGGTCGGAGCAACAAGAGAATCAGGAATAGCTGAGGTTGAACTGCGGGAAAGTCGAAGGAACGATCAGTCGCGCGGCACGATGAAGCGGAACGTCGGCTCGATGCCGCGGGCATGCAGGAAGCGGACGATGTCGTCCAGCGAGGCATCCCTGAGCAGCAGACCGTCCGGCACGCCGTCGCCGTCC
>NZ_JBFUDR010000207.1:0-11426 GCF_056404615.1 Massilia sp. P2_C2
CCGCGAATACGGTGCCGTCGGCACCTCGTTCATGAACCGCGGATGGAAATTCGCGACCGGGCCCATGGATACGGCCGCAATGCTGGTCGACCAAGGCTTGAAGGGTGTCACACTTACGCGCGCGCTGAATTACCGCACCGAGCGTGAGCTGGCCATAAACAGTTCGGTCKAGACGCTACCCGCGCGCGACAACCGCATCGTGCCCGACTTCACCCAACGCGATTCATTTGGCATCGCCCGTCCCAAGATCCATTTCAAGATCGACGCGTATACACTGCGCGGCCTGGCCGAGGTGCGCAAGCGCCACGATGCCATTACCGTCGCGCTCGAATGCACCAAAGTCGTCACCGACCCGCATAGCACCGCCAACGCAATTATCGCGGGTACGACCAGGATGGGCACCGACCCGCACGGGTCGGTGGTCGACCCATGGTGCCGTTCGCACGACCACGACAACCTGTTCATTATCGGCACCGGTAACTTCCCCACTATGCCAATCAACGCGCCCACGATGACTGCGGTGGCGCTCGGACTGCGCAGCCTTGAAAAAATCCTCGCCGACCTGCGCACCGGTCGTTTTAACACTTGAAAGTGATGCCGATGAAACGTCGAAATCTGCTTAAGTCCGGGGCTGGTGCTTCGCTCATGACGCTCGTATCCCACACCCGCGCTGCCGTCAGCGGCAAGACACGTTCCGATGTCGGCGCGCTGCGTTATGAACAGCTGGTGAATTCGCTGCGCACCACGTTTCCAAGCCCGGTCAAAGATGGTGCCAGCGAAGGCCGGTTTTCCCGCCTGATGGCCGAGGCGCTCAATGTCTACGGTTCGCTCAAGAGCGGCAAGACCTTCCTGGGCAAGCGCGTTGCGCTCGATTACACGGCAGGGCGCAAGGCCAGCATCGGCGAGAACATGGGCGACGCGCGCAAGGTGGTGCGCGAGTCGGCCAAGTACCTTGAGGGCATGTACACCTGGAGCCATCCGGATGTTCACCGCCTGCATGGCTCGGCCACGACGGCATCGATCATCGGCCAGTTCTACGGCTCGCTGATCGATGCCAACCTGGTTTGGGATGACCTGAGCCATCGCGTGGCCGAAGCCGAGGTCAAGGCCATGTCGATGGTGGCAGGCCTGGTCGGCTACGATCCGGACAAGGCTGCGGGAGTATTCACGTTCGGCGGTACCGGCACGACCTTCTACGGCATCAAGCTGGGACTGGAAAACGCCCAACCAGGCGCGTTTGCGCACGGCGTCAGGACGCAGATGCGAGTGCTCTCTTCGGACGTTGCGCACTATGCCAGTATCAGTTCGGTCGCCTGGAGCGGCATGGGCACCGAAGCGGCGATACCGGTTGCGTCGGGCGAAGACAATGCGATCGAATTAGCGGCCCTCGAGTCGGCCATGCGTGCCGTCATCGGGCGAGGCGAAAAAATCGCTGCCATCGTCGTCACCATGGGCACGACCGATTCGTTCGGCATCGACGACATCGCCGGCGWACATGCCCTGCGCGCGCGTCTGGTACAGGAATTCAAGCTGGACTACACGCCGCATATCCACGCCGACGCCGTGATCGGTTGGTCGTACAGCGTTTTCAACGACTACGATTTCAGCGCAAATCCGCTCGACATTCCTGCCTCGACCAGCGAGTCTCTAAAGCGCATCCGCGCCCGCATGCAGCACCTGGGCCTCGCCGATTCGATTGGTATCGACTTCCACAAGGGAGGGTACACGCCGTATATGTCGAGCATGTTCATCGTCAAGGATGCCAAGCAACTAGGCCTGATCCGGCGCGACAAGTCGGCCATGCCCTACCTGTTCCAGTTCGGCGAATACGATCCCGGCGAGTACACGCTCGAATGTTCGCGCTCGGGCGGCCCCGTGCTGTCGGCGCTGGCCAACCTCGAACTGCTGGGCAAGCAGGGATTCCGCGCGATTCTCTCGCACAGCGTGGGTATGGCCAATCTGATCAAGCAACGCGCTGCAGACACCAGTTGGCTGGCCGTCATCAACGGCGGCAACGACGGCGCGGTCGCGGTCTTGCGCGTCTACCCCGATGGAATCGACGTCAAGGTTTCCTACGACAAGGAAGTGCACGACCCAGCCGCCAAAGCGCAGCTGGCCACGGTTAACGCTTTTAACAAGAAAGTCTACGACGAGACGCGTCGCATGGCCGAAGCGGGCGAGTCGCCTGTATTTGTCGAGACGACCCGTTACCGCAAGACTGCGTACGGCGAGCCAATCGTGGGCATCAAATGCTTCACGCTGTCCGTCTTTACAACTGCGCAGGCGATCGCCAACGTGTTCACTACGCTTCGCCTTGCGCGCGAGCGCGTCCTCGCGGGGCAGGCATAAGCATGGCATCGACATTCATCCCATCCTTCGCCAACCCGTTCGTTCGGCCATGGATTCGTCTGGGCGCTCCCTGCCTGGCTCTTTCGCTGCTGCTGGGCACGGCGCCCGCGCCGGCGGCGGCAGACAACGGGCGGCCGGTCCCGCCCACGCTGGTGGCGCTTGCAGCACCGCAGGGCCAGCAGCGTCTGTTCGCAAGCGGCCATCACGCCCCTTACTGGAAACTGGCAAACTACTTCGAAACCCAGGTCAATCAGGCCTACTGTTCAGTCGCCAGCTCGGTCACCGCGCTGAATGCGCTCGGCGTGCCGCGCCCGGTCACGAGCCAATATCCGGACTATCCATTCTTTACGCAGGCCGGGTTTTTCGACGGCGTCGCTGCAGGCAGCCTGGATGTACCGGCGGTCGCCACCACCGGGCTGACAATGGAGCAGCTGGCTGCAGTATTGACCACCCATCCCGTCACGGTGCAGCGCATGTATGCGTCGGACATAACACTGGCGCAATTCCGCACCATGCTCAGGCAGCAGCTCCGGGTCGACGACAGCATTCTGCTGGTCAATTTCGATCGCAAGGAATTGCAAGAATTGGGCAGCGGCCACTGGTCTCCGCTGGGGGCCTACCATGCGGGTAGCGATACGGTCCTGCTGCTGGACGTGGCGCGCTACAAATATGCGCCGATGTGGGTGCCAGTGGCGGCGCTGTACGCGGCCGCCCTGAGCGTCGACCACACCAGCGGACGCTCGCGCGGCATGATCAGGATAGGCAAGAAGCCGTGAAACAGGCAAAGTGGGATTTCACGGCAATCAGCTGCGGGCGTGACCATACCCTGGCATTGCTCGACAGCGGCGCCGTTTTCGGGTGGGGTGGCGAAGGCAGCGGCCGGATCCCGTCCGGCGCGCCGGAGTACTGTGCTTCGCCAGCAGCGCGTACCGCCGCCTCCGAGGTACGTACGGACGTGCCGATCACCTCGTTGGCGGCGGGCTACGGCGTGAGCCTGGCGATCACGCAGCACGGAAAGGTAGCCATTTGGGGCGCCAACACAGCCGGCATTGGCGGGCGCATGGGAGCGATCAATCCAGCCATGCCACAGCTGCTCACGGCAGTATCGCGCGTACGCCAAGTGTCGGCAGGCGAGTTCCAGTTCGCCGCGCTCGATGCCGAGGGGCGCCTGCTGACCTGGGGTTTGAACGTCGAAGGGGCGCTCGGGCGCAGTGTGGACCAGCATAACGTCGGCCCCGGCCTGGTCGACGCGATCGGTCCGCTGGACCACGTGGCCGTCGGGCGCGGCCATATGCTGGCTGTCGGCACCGACGGTCGGCTCTATGGTTGGGGCAGCAACGGGGCTGGCCAGTTGGGGCAAGGTCACCTCGTGTCGCTCGACCGGCCTCACGCGATCGCCGCCGGATGGCGCCGCTTTACGCGCGTGGCCGCCGGCGCCAGCCATAGTCTCGCGCTGAGCAAATCCGGCAAGGTGTACGCCTGGGGCAGCAATCATCAGGGACAACTGGGGCGCGCTACACCGGCGTATACGTCCGTCCTGGTGCCGGTGCGTCTGCCAGAACCGGCCAGAGCGATCGAGGCCGGCATGCACTTCTCGGTGGCGCTGGGTGACAGTGGCACCGTCTACACCTGGGGCTGGGACGGACACGGCCAGCTGGGCGCTGCCGCACGTGGCGACCGCCATCGGCCCACTGCCGTTGAATACCTGCCGCCTGCCACATCGATTGCGGCCGGCGAGACGCATGTGGTGGTGCTCACTGCGAACGGCCTATACGGCTGGGGCAGCAACGCCAACGGCCAACTCGGCATGGCCGAGCGGCTGCAGCGCGCCCCCGTGCGGTTTTTCTGACCGCTACCGAGACGAACCGATGAGCAACTCCAACGCAACCACTCGACGCGACTTCCTCCACATCGGCTGGTCGCTGGCTTTGGGAGCAGTGATGCCGGTGGCGCTGAGCGCCTGCGGCAGCGACGACCGGGCCACGCCGCCTGCGCCCCTACCGGAAGAAACCTTTGTACCACCGCCCATGCTGGCCTCGGTGCACGGCGTGCTCGACATCACGTTGAGCCTGGCGTATCTGCAAACGACGCTCAATGGCGCTCCGTTCATGCTACGCAGCATGAACCAGGCGATTCCTGCGCCGACCCTGGTCGTCAACGCCGGCGACACGCTGCGCATCAAAGTGGTCAATCAGTTGCCGCCCAATCCCGCCAGCGACGAGCCGGCCATGCACCTGCGCTACCCCAATAGCGCCAATTTGCACACCCATGGGCTGCACGTCTCACCCGGAATGGTAGGCCCGGACCTGTATGGCGACTACGTGGTGGACGACCCGAAATTGGGAATTCAGCCGGGTCAGACCCGCTACCATGAATTCAAGATCGGAGCCGACCATCCGCCTGGCGCCTATTGGTACCATCCGCATCTGCATGGGTCGACCGCGATCCAGGTCGGTAGTGGGATGGCCGGCGCACTGATGATCCGGGGAGCGATCGACAAGGTACCGGAAATCGCGGCCGCGGCAGAACGCATTTTTATGTTCCAGGCGCCGATCAGCGGCAAGACGACGCCAGGCAGAATCGAATCGTTCGCCGACGTCGCCGTGTCCATTCCCGACGCTGATATCCTGGTCAACGGAGTCAAGCACCCGGTAATCGTGATGCGCCGCGGCGAAGTACAGAACTGGCACTTCATCAACGCCCAGATCTCGCGCTTTCTTAAGCTGAGTCTCGAAGGTCATGACTTGCACGCCTACAGCCACGACGGCAACACCATCCCCCGGCTGCGTCGCTATAGCGCTGCCGAAGGCTTGCTGATGGCACCAGGCAACCGCGACAGCGTGCTTGTCAAGGCTGGCGAGCCAGGTACCTACGCGCTACGCACGCTGTCTTACGACATGGGTGGCATAGCCCTTCCCACGGAGACCGTGGCCGTGTTGATTGTCGTGGACGAGAGTCGTGCCATGTCCCTGCCGGTGGGCCTGCTGCCGGTACCCGCCGTGCTCAAGCACATCGACGACGCCGAGCTGGCCAAGGGTGGCGGAATGAAGCGCAACATCGTCATGCGCGCGGTGTTCAATGAAACTGGCCCGATTACCGACCCGCCAGCGTCGAATGTACTTCATCCGCCGGCCGACGAACTGGCCGACTGGCAGTACCAGACCGGGAACACCTTCATGGCCGACACCGTTTTCGCGATAGGCAGCGCTGGTGAACAGTCGAGCACCGCGCCCGGTATGCCGACCGAATTCGCGCCTTTTCAAGCCAGTCACGCGCAAAAGCAGTTGGTGTCCCTGAACAGCGTGGAGGAGTGGACCGTGTATAACATGAACGCGGTCCAGCACCCCTTCCACATCCATATAAACCCATTCGAAGTGATCAAGATGAATGGTGTTCCCGTCGAGCCGTTCTGGGCTGATACGATTGGACTGCCCCCCTACGGCTCTCCCACTAACCCGACCTCGGTAACGTTTCGCACCCGCTTTCTGGATTATTGTGGCGACTACGTAATGCATTGCCACATCCTTTCGCACGAAGACATGGGCATGATGCAAACCATCCGGGTCAGCGCCTGATAACCCCCATGGCTGCATTGCAGCGCCTCGCCGTAAGGCGCACCGTCTCCGACGTCGCACCTTGCTCTGAAGGTTTTTAGGCGTACATGGACGCCCCCGGTTTGCCAGGCATTCAGTTCGTGGCGGCGTGCAGGTAAAGATTGCACGCGTACATTCGGACTTTGTATGCGACGATTTGTGACCAGCGTGGCAGGAGCGCCTTCTGGACGGCCACGAATCTTGGAAGGTCAGCATATCGCCGAACGGCACGGACGCATCGTCCGCGCCTGGTTCGGGAATCATCGATCAGGTCCCGTTGCTCGATCGAACAGMTTGAATTTCAGCTGTACGGAAATCCCGCCGTACAAGCGGTCCTTGTACGTCGGGATCACCCCCACGTTGACGCCGACGCGCTGGTATTCGTACGTGAACGTGGGGATCACGGCCGGGAACCACCCGCGGTCGCGCATCTTCGGATACCCGTCGAACGCCGCGATCGCCGCACCGAGGCGCACGGGCCCCAGTGCAAACGGCTGCCAGATGACGCCCGCGTAGTTCGAGTAATAACGGTCGCTGTTCACGAAGCGCCCGCCGGCGAGCGCCATCGAGCCCAAGAAGCGGTATTCGAACCCGAGGCCGCGGTTGCCGCCGTTGAGGTTCTTGTCGTGGTCGAAGTGGTAAGTCGCGAAGCCGCTGTCGAGCCAGAATTCGCTCTTCGGGTCGGCATCGATTTTCGTGAACAGGTCGCCGGCGTGGGCGCTTGCGCCAGCCAGGGTGAGCGCCAGTGCGGCAAGAATACGGTGCAGCTTCAATCGTCGGCCTTCGGGTCGAGGTTGGGGAACATCACTTCCGTGAAACCGAAGCGGGAAAAGTCGCGGATCCGCATCGGATACAGGATCCCGAGCAGGTGGTCGACCTCGTGCTGCACGACGCGCGCATGGAAACCGTCCACGTCGCGGCTGATCGGCTGGCCGTACTGGTCGACGCCCTCGTAGTGCAGGCGCGTGTAGCGCGGCACGCTGCCGCGCAGGCCCGGCACCGACAGGCAGCCCTCGAAGCCCTCTTCCATCTCTTCGGACAGAGGCTTCAGCACCGGGTTGATCAGCACCGTCTCCGGTACGGCGGGCGCGTCCGGGTAGCGCTGGTTCTTGCCGAAGCCGAAGATCACCAGCTGCAGGTTGACGCCGATCTGCGGCGCCGCGAGGCCCGCGCCGTCCGCGGCATGCATCGTCTCGAACATGTCGGCGATGAGTGCATGCAGCTCGGGCGTGTCGAAGTCGCGCACGGGTTCGGCCACGCGCAGCAGGCGCGGGTCGCCCATCTTGAGGATCTCGCGGATCGTCATTTCGGCAGGTCGGCGCACAGCTGCGCGAGGAATTCGCGGTAGCCTTCGGCCGTCTCCGGGTGCTTCATGCCGATGGCTGCCGTCGCCTTCAGGTAGCCCAGCTTGGAACCGCAGTCGTAGCGGGTACCGGCATAGCGGTAGGCCAGCACGCGCTCGCGCGCCATCAACGACGCAATGCCGTCGGTCAGCTGGATCTCGCCGCCGGCGCCCGTACCGAGGTTTTCCAGATGGTCGAAGATCGATCCGGACAACACGTAGCGGCCCACCACGGCCAGCGTCGACGGGGCTTCCTCGGGCTTCGGTTTCTCGACGATGCCCGAGACCAGTTCAAGGTCCGGCCGGTAGGGACGTGCGCTGACGATGCCGTACTGGCGGGTGTTCGCGCGCGGCACTTCCTGCACGGCCAGCACGCTGCACTTCTCGTACGTGTACAGGTCCGTCATCTGCGCCAGCACGGGTTTGTGGCCGTCGGCCGTGTCCATGAAGTCGTCGGCCAGCAGCACGGCGAACGGCTCGTTGCCGATCACGGGACGGGCGCACAGCACGGCGTGGCCCAGGCCCAGCGCGGCGGGCTGGCGGATGTAGATGCAGTTGACGTTCTTCGGGATCACCTCCTGCACGAGCCTCAGCAACTCGTTCTTCCCGGCCGCTTCCAGTTCCGATTCCAGTTCGTAGGCCTTGTCGAAATGGTCCTCGATGGCCCGCTTGTTGCGGCCGGTGATGAAGACCATTTCCGTGATGCCGGCGGCCACCGCTTCCTCGACCGCATACTGGATCAGCGGCTTGTCGACGATGGGCAGCATTTCCTTCGGCTGCGCCTTGGTGGCCGGCAGGAAGCGGCTACCCAAACCCGCGACCGGGAAGACTGCTTTCTTGATTGCGGTCATTCTAGCTCCATCTCATTGTATTGAATTCTGTGCCCCTTTGATCAGCGCGAGCAGCCCGGCCTCGTCCAGCACGGGCACGCCGAGCGACTCGGCCTTTTCCAGCTTGGTCCCAGCTTCCGTGCCGGCGACGACGTACGACGTCTTCTTCGACACCGAGCCGGACACCTTGCCGCCCGCCTGTTCGATCAGCGCGCCGGCGGCATCGCGCGACATCGTCGGCAGCGTCCCCGTCAGCACGAACGTCTTGCCCGTGAGCGGGCCGGCCGCGTCGACGGCATCCTGCGGCAGCAGCGCCAGCAACTCGGCGCGCAACGCGGCCAGCGCGGCCAGCGTTTCACGGTTGGCCGGCACGGCCATCCATTGTTCCAGGGCCACGACGACACCGTCGGGCAGGCCGAACACGCTGAAGATCTTCAGGTGCGCGAGATCGTCCAGGGTGCGGCCGTCCGCCAGCAGCTGGCGTGCGCGCGGCTCGGTCAGTTTCGGGATGCCGAGCGCGGCCAGCAGGCCCACGTCGTCGAGCTTTTCGCGCAGCTGGGCGCGCGGCGGATGTTCGCCCTGCGGCGCGACGCCGGCCGCCAGCAGGTCGTTCAACGCCTGCTGGTTCTTCGGCTCGGCGAAGAAATCGGCGATCGCCTCCGCGACCGTGCCGCCGATGTCGGGCAGCACGCGCAGCAGCGCGGCCGGCGCGCGCCGGACCAGTGCCAGGCTGCCGAGCCAGTCGGCCAGGGTCTTCGCGGTCGATTCGCCGACGTGGCGGATGCCCAGCGCGAACAGCAGGCGCTCCAGCGGCGGGTTCTTGCTGGCGGCGATGGCGGCCAGCAGGTTGTCGGCCCACTTGGTCGCGACCTTGCCCTGCCTGACCGTCTCCGGTGTCGTGCCGTCGCGCTCGTCCGCCAGGCGTTTCATCTTGAGCAGGTCGTCCATGGTGAGGCGGTACAGGTCGGCCACGCCGTGGATCAGGTTGCATTCGACGAGGCTGTCGATGTAGCGGTCGCCCAGGCCTTCGATGTCCATCATGCGCCGGCCCGCGAAATGGCGGATGGCTTCCTTGCGCTGCGCGGCGCACGTCAGGCCGCCGGAGCAGCGCGCGACGGCCTCGCCCTCTTCGCGCACGACGTGCGAGCCGCACACGGGGCAGGTCTTCGGCAGTTCGTACACGGGCGGCGCCGGCGTCGGGCGGCGTTCCAGCACGACGGACAGCACCTCGGGGATGACGTCGCCCGCGCGGCGCACGACGACAGTGTCGCCCACGCGCACGTCCTTGCGCCGCACCTCGTCCTCGTTGTGCAGCGTGGCATTGGTGACGGTGACGCCGCCGACGGACACGGGCACGAGCCGCGCCACGGGCGTGATCGCGCCCGTGCGGCCCACCTGCACGTCGATGGCGGAGACGGTCGTCAGCGCTTCCTCGGCCGGGAACTTGTGCGCGAGCGCGAAGCGCGGGGCGCGCGAGACGAAGCCCAGCTCGCGCTGGTCGGCGAGGCGGTCGACCTTGTAGACGACGCCGTCGATCTCGTACGGCAGCGCCTTGCGGCGCGCGCCGATGTCGCGGAAATAGCCCAGCATGCCTTCACACCCGGTGACCACGGCGCGCTCCTTCGACACGGGCAGGCCGAGCCTGTCCAGCCAGTCCAGCGCGGCCGAGTGGGATGCCGGCAGCGCGGCGCCCTCCAACAGGCCGATGCCATAGGCGAAGAAGCGCAGCCGGCGCTGCGCCGTGATGCGCGCGTCGAGCTGGCGCAGGCTGCCCGCGGCCGCGTTGCGGGGATTCGCGAATTCCTTCTGTCCCGCGTCGCGCTGGCGCTGGTTCAGGCGCTCGAAATCGTCCTTGAACATCAGCACTTCACCGCGCACTTCCAGCACGTCCGGCACCGCATTTTCGTCACCTTCTCCGCGCAGGCGCAGCGGGATCACGCGCACGGTGCGGATGTTTGCGGTGACGTCCTCGCCCGTGTAGCCGTCGCCGCGCGTGGCGGCCTGCACGAACACGCCGTTCTCGTAACGGAGGCTGATTGCCAGGCCGTCGAATTTGAGTTCCGCGTTGTATTTCACCTGCGCATGCCCGAGGCCTTCGCGCACGCGGCGGTCGAAGTTGTCGATGTCCTCGTCACTGAAGCCGTTGTTCAGCGAGAGCATCGGCACGGCATGCGTGACCTGCCTGAATTCCGGGATCGGTGCGGCGCCGACGCGCGACGTGGGCGAATCGACCGAGACGGCCTGCGGATGCTGCGCTTCCAGTGCCTGGAGTTCGCGGAACAGCCGGTCGTACTCGGCGTCCGGGATCGTCGGGGCGTCGAGCACGTGGTAATTGTAGATGTGGTGGTTCAGTTCCTTGACCAGCCACGCCATCCGCTCGAGATCGTCCTGCGGCGGGGTSGTCGTGTCGTTCATGCGGTCCTCAACTGAACAGCCGCAGCGCGCGCGTGGAGCCGGCCGCAATGTCGGCCGCTTCCATCTCCTGGTAGAACTCGCGCACCTGGCCGGCAATCTCTTCCAGCGTGGCATCCGTCAGCGGCTGGTCGAAGTCGTCGACGATCGCGGCGTCAAGGCGTTGCACGAGGTCCTTCGCACAGGCGACCATCCGGCCGAAGCCGTCGCGTGCCGGGGCCACGCACGGCACGTCCAGCAGCAAGGTGAGGCGCGACGTCGTGTCGGCGCCCAGGGTGACGTTGGTCGACAGGGTGAACAGCGTGCCGCCGCCCTCTTCTTTATCCGGCATGACGAACTTGCCGTCCGGGCGCACGTCGAAGCCGGCGTTTTCCAGCGCGCCGATCAGGGTGGCCATCGCCCATGGCGCGCCCCTGCTCGCCAGGTTCACGCCCAGCTGGGCGTCGTGGCCGGCGACGAAGCGGTGCAGCGTCTTCGCCTCGCTCATCACCTCGATCATGTCCGGCACTTCCGGCTCGGCGCCAATCTCGTCGGCGACGGCGCGCAGGCGCGTGACCATCTCCGAATATTCCAGTTCGTTCAGCGCGGTCGTGCGCGTGGCCAGCTGCACGCCGGCCTGCAGCTTCGTGTACACGCCGCCGTGCACGATCGGTTCCCAGTCGCCGTTGACGGCCAGGCCGACGAAGTGCACGGGCTTGTTGCCGACGCGGCGCAGCTTCAACAGCGCCGGCAGGATGCGGTCGCCGCGCAGCGGGCCTTCCGAATTCAGCGGGATGAGGCAGTCGATCAGCGGGTCGACGAGGTTTTCCGCGAGTTGTGCGGGCGGCGTATCCGGCTTCACGGCCGGCAGGTCCGCGGCCAGGTCCAATGCCGCTGCCGCCGCCGGCATCGGGGCAGCGG
>NZ_JBFUDR010000208.1:0-11393 GCF_056404615.1 Massilia sp. P2_C2
GTATCGTTCGGCACTGGCCTTGCAAGGTGACCTGTACCAGTTACACGACCCCGAGCTGCTGCCGGTGGGTCTGTTGCTCAAGCGCGGAGGGAAGCGGGTAGTCTTCGATGCCCATGAAGACGTACCATTGCAATTGCTGAGCAAGCCCTATCTGGCGCGGCCGCTGCGTCGCATATTCGCATCCGCTTATGGCTGGCTACAGAAGGTCACGGCGCATCGGTTCGACGGAATTGTTGCTGCCACCCCCAGCATTGCCAACCGGTTTGCGCCCTACAACAGCGCCACGACGTGCATTTGCAACYATCCCTTGCTGGCCGAATTTCCGGCCCCGACGCCATGGGACGAACGCAAGGACACTGTGTGCTACCTGGGTGATATTACGGCCATACGTGGGGCGCATGAAATGGTCCGTGCGATGGGGCAGGTGCGCGGGGCGACGCGCCTGAACCTTGCCGGATGCGCCGCGGCGCCAGAGCTGCTCGGCCAACTGCAACGCGAACCCGGCTGGCAGCGTGTCAATACCCTCGGGCAGGTCGATCGGAAGGGAGTGTGCAGCCTGCTTGCGCAATCGCGCGCCGGTCTCGTCACTTTGCACCCGACGGCGAACTATCTGGATTCGCTCCCGATCAAGATGTTCGAATACATGGCGGCCGGGATTCCCGTGATCGCCTCGAACTTTCCCGCTTGGCAGGCGATCATTGATACTTTCCAGTGTGGCGTTTGTGTGGATCCACTCGATCCCGCTGCGATCGCCGGCGCGATCGATAGTCTTAACGCCGATCCGTTGGCCGCACAGCGCATGGGGACAAATGGCCGCACGGCGGTGTTGTCGCACTTCCACTGGGAGCGCGAATTCACGTCGTTGCAGGCCTTGTATACGAAACTTCTGGACCGTGAGCATGCGGCGGTGAGCGTGCCCGCCACGGCTCCAGAGCAGGCAGATACCAGGATAGTGGCACGCTGGCACAAGTATCGTGCCCTGTTGGGCGAGTTGCGACGCATGCCCAGGGTACGACTGCAATTCCAGGCCCATCTCAATCCTACCGAGGTTCGCGCTACCTACCTTAGTTTTACCAAGCCGCACCCGCGTTTTCCCCTGGTCCGCCACAAGTCGATTGGGGTTGCACTCGTGAATCTGCGACAGTTCGACTCCCCGGAACGCTATCTGGCCGAGATCGGTGGCAAAAACCGGGGGGCCAGCTTTGCCAAGCGCGCGCGCAAGCGTGGCTACACGTTTGCCACGATTGACCGTAATGCCTATGTCGATCAAATTCACGCCATCAACACATCGCTCACTGAGCGTCAGGGGCGCCCGATGTCGGCCGCTTACACGACCCGAGCGGAGCACTTCGATCAGCTCCCCAATTTCCGCTACTACGGGGTGTTCGCACCCTGCGGCAAGCTGGTAGCGTATGCCAACATGGGTTTCTACGGAGATTTCGCGGCACTGGCACAGCTGATGGGCTACCGCAACAACGACGGGATCATGCATTTGCTCATCGTCGACCTGGTCAGTTCGCTCATTACCGAAGGTCGGGCGCGCTTTCTGATGTATGACACCTACTTTGGCGCCAGTGCAGGTATGCAGTCCTTCAAACGCATGCTCGGGTTCCAGCCCCATTACGTGAGCTATGAATTCCATGATTAACGTTGGCCGCCGTATCTATTCAGATTATCTGATGGCCGACCGTACTTCAGACTACGACGCGCTGCTGCGCGCAGCGATCGGCGCCGGCTATGCGCTCATGTCGGTGCGCGACTTCGTCGGCCTTGGGCAGGTCAGGCCACAACGCATCATGGTGCTGCGCCACGATATCGACACCGATCCGGCCACGGCCCGCTGCCTGTTCGAGATCGAGCGCTCCCTTGGAGTCCGGGCCAGCTATTACTTTCGCCTGACTACGCTTGATACCCGGCTGATGGTCGAGATTGAGGAGTATGGCAGCGAGGCAAGCTACCACTTCGAGGAAATCGCGGATTTCGTGAAGCAGTACGACATTCGCTGTCCCGACAAGCTGCGGGCGCGCATGGGTGAGGTCGAAGACCGGTTCTTCATCAATTTTACCGATATCGAAAGGCGCACCGGCATCAAGCTGCGCACGGTCGCCAGCCACGGTGACTTTGCAAACCGCAAGCTCGGCATCATCAACCACGAGTTGCTACAGAACGCAGCGCTGCGCCAGCGCTGCGGCATCACCCATGAGGCCTACGACGAGGCATTGATGCGCTGCTTTGACATCTATATCAGTGACCGGCCCTTTCCTGAACTGTATTCCCCCTGTTCGCCGCTGCAGGTCTTCGATATTCATGAGCGCATCTACTTCACCACCCACCCGGTGCACTGGCGCACGAACTGGCGCGAAACCAGCAAACACAATCTCACTCGACTGCTTGAGTCGTGGGCGTGGTAAGGAACCCTCATGCAGATATTGCTCATCAATCATTACGCCGGCTCCCCCCATCATGGCATGGAGTTTCGTCCCTACTACATGGCCCGGGAGTGGGTCAGGGCAGGCCATGCCGTGTGTATTGTGGCTGCCTCGGCATCGCACTTGCGACAACAGGCGCCAGTGATGAACGGCCAGGCCATGCAGCAGGAGTGGATCGACGGTATCGACTATCGATGGATTGCCACACCACGTTACCGGGGGAACGGGCTCGGCCGCATGGCGAATATTGCTGTTTTCCTTGGCGCTCTCGCACGTCGTGCAAAAGCCCTGGCCAGTGAGCTGGCGCCTGATCTGGTCATCGCCTCCAGCACGTACCCGCTCGATATCTGGACCGCGGCCGCGATTGCCCGCCGCGCCGGTGCACGCCTGGTGTATGAGGTGCATGACCTGTGGCCGCTGACCCCGGTGGAGTTGCACGGAATGCCCCGCTGGCACCCGTTCGTGCAATTGCTGCAGACAGCCGAAGACTACGCCTGCAGACGCGCCGATACGGTGGTGTCGCTGCTGCCCCATGTAGGCAGCTATCTGCAGGAACACGGCATGGCTGCGCACAAGCTGCAATGGATACCCAATGGTATCGATCCGGACGAGTGGGAACAGGGTGCCCAGCAGCTGCCGGCGCCGGTGGCAACCCTGCTGGCACAACAGAAGGCGCAGGGTCGTTTCGTGGTCGGCTATGCGGGGGGACATGGCAAGGCCAATGCGCTTGAAGCGATGCTCGATGCGGCGCGGCGGCTCGACCCTCGGCGCTACGCTTTCGTGTTGGCAGGCGCCGGCGCCGACAAGGCAGCCCTGATGGCATCCGCGCAGGGCCAGCAGAACGTATTCTTCCTTGACCCGTTACCCAAAGCCCAGGTACCGGCTTTGCTCGCACAGTTTGACCTGGCCTATCTCGGCTGGCGCCCGCATCCTCTGTACCGTTTTGGTATCGCCCCGAACAAGCTGATGGATTACATGATGGCCGCTCTGCCGATCGTTCATGCGGTCAAGGCTGGCAACGATCCCGTGGCCGAGGCCGGATGTGGCATCAGTATCGAACCAGATGATGCGAGCGCGCTGGCCGACGCCATCGCAACGCTATGCGCTCTTGCCCCGTCTCAGCGCGTGCGCATGGGCGAACGGGGCCGCGCCCACGTGCTGGCGCAACACAACTACCGCCACCTGGCGCCGTTCTTCCTAAGTGCCTGCGCTGCACCGTGCGGTGCAGCGTCCCTCCGACCTGATGGAGACCACCATGAAGCTGTCCGTCCCTGATCCGACCCCGCTAGCCTCCGGGCCGCAGTTTCTGCCATTCTCGTTGCCTGACATCGGCGAAGAGGAAATTGCCGAGGTGCTCGACACGCTGCGTTCCGGCTGGATTACCACCGGCCCCAAAGCGCGCCGCTTCGAGGCCGAATTTGCCGACTATCTAGGCCCAGGGCTGCAGGCACTTGCCGTCAGTTCAGCCACCGCCGGGCTGCACCTGGCGCTCGAAGCGGCCGGGGTAGGGCCAGGCGACGAGGTCATCGTGCCCACCATGACGTTTACGGCCACGGCCGAAGTGGTACGCTACCTGGGCGCGCATCCGGTACTGGTCGACATTGAACCGGGGACGCTGAACATCGACATCGAAGCCATGCGGGCGGCGCTCAGCCCACGTACACGCGCCGTGATACCTGTGCATTTCGCCGGTCTGCCGTGTGACATGGACCCGATCATCGCGCTGGCACGTGCGCATGGGGTGGCCGTGATCGAGGATGCTGCCCATGCTTTCCCGGCGCGTTATGGCGGGCGCCTGATCGGCACCCTTGACAGCGATGCAACGGTATTCAGCTTCTATGCCAATAAGACCATGACCACTGGCGAAGGGGGCATGCTCGTCACCCGTGATCCCATACTAGCGGCACGCGCACGCGTGATGCGCCTTCACGGAATCCGGCAGGATGCGTTCGACCGTTACGTGTCGAAGGTCCCAGCCTGGTTTTATGAAGTGGTGGCACCGGGATTCAAGTACAACCTCAGCGATATTGCCGCTGCCATCGGAATTCAGCAACTGCGCAAGATCGATGATTTCCTGCGGCGGCGTACCGAGCTTGCACGCACATACCATGAGGTCCTGGCCGGCTTGCCATTGGACCTGCCGCCAGCGGCTCCTGCCGGCGGCACCCATGCATGGCATTTGTACCCAGTGCGCCTGCAAGCCCATGCCGCCATCGATCGCGACGAATTAATCCGCAAACTTTATGAACGCGGCATCGGCGCCAGCGTGCACTTTATCCCTCTCCACCGCCATCCTTACTGGCGCGATACCTACGGACTGCGGGATGGACAATTTCCGCACGCCGACCAGGCGTTCCGCACCATCCTGTCGCTGCCGCTCTATACCCGCATGCAACAGGCCGATCAGCGGCGCGTGTGCGACGCCCTTGCGGAGCTGTTATGAAGCTCAAACGCTGCTTCGACCTGCTGGCGGCCCTGATCGCCCTGTGTCTGCTGGCGCCGCTCATGCTGCTCATCGCGTGCTGGATCAGGTTCGATTCGCCGGGCCCGGCTTTGTTCGTGCAGCAACGCGTTGGCCGTCATGGGGTGCCATTTTCAATATTCAAATTTCGGACGATGGCGTGTGATGGCGCGGCTGGCAGCGCACCGAGGATGTGGCCCCAACCGCGCATCACTCGCGCGGGCCACTGGCTGCGCCGCACCAAACTCGATGAGTTGCCGCAGCTGGCCAATGTCGTCCTGGGTCAGATGAGCCTGGTGGGCCCGCGACCTGAACTGGCGCGCTATGTCGCGTGCTATCCGAGTGCAGTGCGGGATAAGGTGCTGTCGGTTCCTCCTGGCATTACAGAATGGGGCTCGATCCAGTACCGCGATGAAGGTGGTTTGTTGGCCGGGGAAGCCGACCCGGAGCGCACTTATATCGAGATCATTCTGCCGGTTAAGCTGGCTTTCTATCAGCGTTATGTTGACGAGCGCAGCTTCTGGATGGACCTGCGCATTATTGCTAGGACAATGAGCATATTGTGGCGCTAGGACAGCCGAATCTGAGACTTGGGGCGAAAGGTGGTGGAGCTAATTCCTGTGCAATATCCTGGTTCCGGTGAAGAGGCGACGATGCGTCGACTGGGCATTTTATTCGGCGGTCAGCAGTAACGATATGAAGCCTGTCGATACGACCAATCGCGTGATGCAGCGTGCTACGTGATTGGTCATCTCACCGCTTGCGAGTGCCGGCGTCGGATGTGCCGCAGCCATCTGCACACGAGCGTCATCTTGGTGCTCTGATCGACGCAGCTTTAGTGACCAGCTTTCCTGCAAGCAACCCGAGTTCACCATTTGCCGGTTGAGGGACCGTCGGCATTTCGATAGCTCGCCTGTCGCAGCCTCCTCAAACACATGGCGTCTCAGATAGCACCTGAGGAATCCGGTTTATCGTCTGCTGCAACTACATCGACCTCATCTGCTGATCAAGCCAGGTTCATACGAACGCCGTGCAGATCGGCACAACTATTAATTGCATCTGCGCATGATCGCCGGCACGATGCGGAGACTGTTGCGCCATGACCTGGCGCTGGGCGCGACACGCGACCCCCGGCGCTGCAAGTGCACATTGCATTGGACGCGCCGTGAGAGGACACAAATTGGTGCCGGTATCTTTCCCGACCGCCGGCTCCGGTAGAGCGCTGCGACAACGCTGCCGTAGGGCGTCCGTCATTCAGGGCTAGAACCATCCTAGTGGCCGACCTGCTCACGCTGTTTGACGGTGCTCAGTTTTGCAAAACAAGAAGGCACCCCTCACAAATTCTGAGCCCCGCCTAGGATTTTCCCTATCCCATAACTAGTAAATGTCTGCGCGATTACGGACGCCTAGCCGATTTCTGGCGGCCAATGTCAGTGCCAAACTGATTGCAACCCCATTATTTTCGGCCCTCAAGACCAGTCGAGTCACCGCAAGGCCCCGGGGATCGGTACCGTCATTGACGAAGGAGCAGTTCGATGGACTCTACGATCGAATACGGAAGCGATTCCGACAATGTGACCATGCATCAGGATTCTGGATGGGCATGGGCAGAGCGCCAGCGTCCCTGCAGTGTGTCGGCAGCCGACGTGTACCTGGCGCTGCAAGAGCGAGACCCGTGCGAGACGCACCGCTGCCTGCCTCGCTTACGGCGGGTACGCTTCGAATGCGGCCAGCGCCTGTTCGAAATCGATCAGGTGTTTCGTGCCATCGCCATCGTCCGCCTGGGCTTCCTGAAAACCTTCGCCGTCAATGACGGGCGAGGTGAACAGGTGCTCGGCTTTCCCATGCCCGGTAGTATTTTAGGTATCGATGGCATTGACTCGGGCCGCCACCCGTCCTGTACGCAGGCGCTCAGCAGTGGCGAGCTGATTCTGATTCCTTACGCGGCGCTGCTGAACCTGCGCCAGACCCATCCAGATTTGCACGACCTCATCTTCAACGCGATCAGCGCTGAACTGGAAAGCCAATTGAAGATGATCAGGCTGCTCGCGCTGCGCTTCGCCGAAGCACGCATTGCGCGCTTTCTCATGCTCCTTGCGTCGCGCCACGCCGCGCTGGGCTATTCCGATTCGGAGTTCATTTTGCGCATGCGGCGATGCGACATCAGCTCTCTGCTCGGCGTCACCCCCGAAACCGTTTGCCGCACCCTGACCACGCTGCATGCTTTGGGCATTATCGAGATCCGGCGCCACAATGTGCGCATCGTCGACCGCCACGCATTGTCGACTCTGGAGCGCCTGCCAGCAACCCCGGCGCGACTTAAACAGATCGAAGCCAACCGCGTGCGCAGGCGCCGCCTGCGCCACGCCATGGCGCAAGCGCACGCCACTTTGAGTCAAGCATCGGCTGAGGTATCGCCATGTTGATATTGCTGGTGCCGGCTGTCACGCCCGAGATTTGCTGGGTATGCGACGTGCTGTTCAAGAACTTTCTCGGCCTCGATTATGCCCTGCGACAGGGGCTGCCGCGCCAGTATCGCTTGCTGTGCGGGGCCGGCTGGATCGAGATGCCCGATGTATTTTTCGACCAGGTCTATCGTCGCATCTCCGATGCGGGAACCCAGATTCGCTTACCCTTGCCGCTCTGGGACCCGCGCAGCGCCGGGCTGGATGCTGTGCTTTGCGAAGAGACGGTGCCGGTCATTTTTGGCGAAAGCTTTACCCTGGTGCAACCGGCCGGCGTGATTCGACTGCCGCTGGATATTATCGGCTCGGCGTTCTTCATGCTGAGCCGGTACGAAGAACTTGATAGCCTGGCGCAGGACGAGCATGGGCGATTTCCCGACCAGGCTGCCCTGGCCGTGCGTGCAGGCTTCCAGCAGCGTCCCGTTATTGACGAATACGCCGAGATCCTGTGGGCCGCAATTCAAAAGATATGCCCGAACATGCAGCGCGCGACGCGGGTCACGCGTACCCTGATCAGCTGTGACGTTGACCTGCCGGTCGACCCGGCGTGCGCCTCGGCCTACCGTCTGTTGAAACGCATGGTAGGGCGCAGCCTGCGCCAGGGAACGGCACGCGGCATGTCGACCCTTGTCGGCAATTACATGGCAGTGCGCCGCGGTGAACACGGGCGCGATCCTTATCTGCAGGCGCTGGACTGGATCATGGACGTCAATTCGCACGAGGGGAACCGGGTCGCATTCAATCTCATTCCGGCCGTGACCGACCCCGCAATTGACCAGAGCATTGACTTGCATGATCGGCGGCTGCTCGATCTGATGCGCACGGTGCATGCAAGGGGGCACGAGATCGGTATTCATCCTGGCTATAACACCTATCACCATCCGAACGCCATGTCACGTAGCGTTGCCCGCTTGCGCGCCGCAATGGCGGATCTGGGCATCAGCCAGCCGATTCTGGGCGGACGCCAGCACTACTTGCGCTGGCGTGTTCACGTCACGCCACAACTGTGGGAAGAGAACGGTCTTGATTACGATTCCAGCCTGGGTTATGCCAGCCATCCCGGTTTTCGCTGCGGTACCTGTCGCGAATTCGCCATGTTCGACCTGGTCGGGCGACGCGCCATGCATCTGCGCCAGCGGCCCTTGCTGTCGATGGAGCCAATGCGCTACTGGTTAGCGCCGTGGAGCAGCGGAGCTGTGGACATCCTGACCCATTATCGACAGCTATGCCGTCGCTACCGCGGCGACTTTACGCTGTTGTGGCACAACTCGAACCTGGATCATCCGCGTGAACGCGGCATCTATCGCGATGTCCTGGCCGCCTAGTGGTGGCGGTACAGCGGGGCCCGATCCGCCCCCCCGTGCACGCGGGCACAGGGAACGCGAAGGACTGTTAGCAATCAAGCAATCTGTGGGCCACCGCATAATGCACGAGTTCCACGACGGATTGCACGTTCATTTTCTCCAGGATGTGTGCCTTGTAGGTGCTCACCGTCTTAGTGCTCAAGAATTGACTTCGCGCAATCTCGGCCACGGAGTGCCCCTGGATGAGCAGCCAGAAGACCTCGTACTCGCGTGGCGACAGACAATTGTGCGGGAGGTCCGGGCTCGGCGACAGCCAGGCCTGGGCCATCAGTTCGGCGACTTCCGAATCAATCCAGCGCTGGCCTCTAGCAACCCGTCGAATGGCCTCTAGTAGCTGGTCGGTTTCGCGTTCCTTGTTGACGTAGCCGCGCGCTCCGGCCCGCATGGCGCGTAGCGCGTACTGTCGTTCATCCAGTCCGCTCCAGACGAGGACGGACACCTTGGGCGCTTCCGAAACGATCTGGGCGATGAGTTCAATCCCATGCCGGCCCGGCATGTTCAGATCCAGGACCAGGACGTGGATATCGAGCATGCGCACCGCCGCAATCACTTCAAGGCCATTGCCGGCCTCGCCGACAATTTCAAGATCTTCGGTACGGCCGAGCATGTACTTCACGCCCTCGCGCATCATCGGGTGGTCGTCCGCAATCACCACACGGATCATGGCCGGTCCCAAGGCACTTGCAGGGGCGCGGCGGCCGACTGTGCCAACCCCATTTGGCCCAGCACTTCGTCCAGCGTCGCGGCGATGCGTGCGATATGGTGCCAATTGGGTCCAACCAGTTGACGATCGAGCTCCGTGCACAGGCGGGCTACCTCAACGGCATTGACCATGCGTGCACTGGGCAGCAGCTTATGGATTTGGCGCGCGATTTCCATCGACTGGCGGGCGGCACAGGCCTTGCGTATTTGCGCCGAGCAGTCCAGCGCGACCAGCAGAAAGAGCTCGCGAAGGCGCTGCTCAGCCTTCGAGTCGCCCTCCATCCAGCGCAACAGTCCTCTGGTCTGATCCGGTTGATCCGATACTGGTCGTGATCGCGACAGGGCTTCGCTGATATGCTGGTATAGCGCGCGCGGGGAAAAGGGTTTGGCCAGGATGGCGTCGAAACCGCTATCGCCGCAACGCTGAGTATTGTCAACCAGCACATCGGCTGTCAGCGCAATCACGTACAGTGACGCGGTAGCAGGGTTGCGCCGGATGGCCTGTATCGCAGCGTGGCCGTCCACCACGGGCATTTGCAAATCCATTAAGATGCAATCGATGCGCTGGCGGGCAAGCACCTCCAGCGCAGCACGGCCGTCGTCGGCAAGCACGGTCTCGATGCCGCATCGGGCGAGCATCTCCAGCACGATCTGCTGGTTCACTTTGTTATCATCCGCAACGAGCACGCGGATAAGGCCGCACTCGCTCACCTGGTGCCGCAATTGCTCCCGGGCCTGCTCTCCGTTGACGTGCGCCGTGCTGCAGCCCCCGATGGCCTTGCCCCACTTGATTGGGATCTGAAACCAGAAGGTGCTACCGACACCAGCATTGCTGCTGACCCCGACCTTCCCTCCCATCAGTTCCACCAGCTGCTTGCAGATAGACAGACCAAGGCCGGTGCTGCCGTAATGGCTGACCTCCGGACTGCCTGCTTGATAGAAAGGCTGAAACAAGTGCCTTACCTGGCTCGGGGTGAGCCCAATGCCGGTATCAGCTACCTCGAACAATATCTGTGGAGCGCCATCAGGCGCTGAGCGCAAGCTCGCATGGACTGCAATTCGCCCGGCGTTAGTAAATTTGATTGCATTGGAGATGTAGTTTAGCAGCACCTGCTTGAGGCGCACGCTGTCTGCCCGGATGACTCGATGGAGCAGGGGATCACTGTCGAACGACAGCACCAATCCCTTATCCGCTGCGCTCTGGCTCATGCATTTCAATCCATCGAAAAAGGGCTCGAAGTCGAAGTCAGCAGGGCGCAGGCAAAGCTTGTTGGCTTCGATCTTGCTGAGGTCAAGAATATCGTCGACGATACTCAGCAGATGGGTGCCAGCCATGCGGATCTTGTTCAGGTAGTCGCTCTGGCGCGGATCAGTTGCATGGGCCAGCGCCAGATCGGTCAGGCTGATGGCTACCCCCATGGCAGTGCGAATTTCGTGGCTCATCCGGGCAAGGAAATCAGTTTTTGCCTTGCTTTTGCCTTCAGCAAGTACTTTTTCCTCCCTGAGCCGTGCGGTGCGGATGGCCACCTGTTCTTCGAGGTTCGTGTTCAGGCGCCGCAGGGCTTCCTTGGTACGGAGCTGCTGCGAAATGTCTCGCACCATGTGAAGGCAATAGCTGCGTCCATCTATCTCGATACGTTCCAATTGAACCTCGGCGAGAAACTCCTGGCCGAGTCCCTGACGCACGGTGGTATGAATGCAGATGGGCTGGTTCCACGACAGGGACAGCTGGTGCCTCGGGTTGAGCCAGCCGTGGCCCTGCGCCGCCAGCTCGCGTACGTTCATCTGTACCAGCGCCTCCGCAGTTGATTCCAGCAGCTCGGTTCCCTGTTTGCTGACGAACACGATTTTGCCCGCGTCGTCTTGTACGACTAGCGCCCTGTTGGCCCTGCACCGCACGTCCGTGACGCGTTTGGTCTGCTGAGACGCCAGGCGCGACAGGCTTGGCGCGGGTGTGGYGAAATTTGATACT
>NZ_JBFUDR010000209.1:0-11387 GCF_056404615.1 Massilia sp. P2_C2
GCCGCAACCTGTTCCTGATGGAAGCCATGTGGACACGCTACATGCCCGCCATGGCCGAGGTGCGGCGCATCCTCGCGTCCGGGGTCCTGGGCGACGTGTCGCAGGCGAGCGCCGACTTCGGCTTCGTCGCCACGGGCGGGCCGGAAGCGCGCCTGTTCAGCCCCGCGCTCGGCGGCGGCGCCCTGCTCGACGTCGGCATTTATCCGCTGTCGATCACCGCCTTCCTGCTGGGCGACGTCCTCGACGTGCGCGCCCAGGCCGACCTGGGCCCGACCGGCGTCGACCTGCAGACGGTGTTCACCTTGCGCCACGCGGGCGGGGCGCTGTCCACGTGCGCCTGTTCGCTGAAGGCACGCACGCCGGGCCTGCTCACGTTGTCCGGCACGCACGGCCAGCTGCGGCTGGACGCACCGTTCCACCGTCCGCCGACGATCACGCTGCTACTGGCCGACGCGCCGCCGCGGGTCATCCCGACGCCGTATCTCGGCAACGGCTATGTGCACGAGGCGATCGAAGCCCAGCGCTGCTGGACCGAGGGCCTGATCGAGAGTCCGGCCATGACGCACGACCAGACGCTGCACCTGATGGGTGTGCTGGACGAGATCCGCCGCCAGACGGGCGTGCGCTACCCCGGGGACTGATCCAATGGCCGGGTATCCGGTGGTTGACATGGTTCCGGGGCGGCGGCATACTCGCTCTTGTTAGCGCTATCATTCCACACGTTCAAACGGCCGCAGAGCCGTTCTGCATGATTCAGGAGACGCAGATGCCCCGTCCGACGACACCACCGCATTCTTGCCCGGCAGGAGAACGGCCATGACGGCCGCCCTGCCCGGCGGCGCCGTCGGCGCATCCTCCGGCACGGCCGCCGCAGCGCTGCCCTTGCGCGAAAAGCTGGCCTACGGCGTGGCCGACATGGGTTTCAATTTTTATTGGACCAATGTCGCCACCTTCCTGATGATTTTTTACACGGACACGTTCGGGATCTCGGCCGCCGCCGCGGCCACGATGATGTCGGCGATTAAGATCATCAACGCATTCACGGATCCGCTGATCGGCGCCGCCGCCGACCGCACGGACACCCGCTTCGGCAAGTTCCGCCCCTGGCTCGTGTGGATGTGCCTCCCGCTCGCGGGCGCCGCCGTGCTCACGTACACGACACCCGGCCTGGACGGCGACGCCAGACTGGCCTGGGCCTATGGCACCTACCTGTTCATGATGGTGTGCTATACGTGCGTGAACATCCCGTACAACGCCCTGTCCGGCGTGATGTCGGCCGACCCGCAGCAGCGCTCCACGATCAACGGGCTGCGCTTCATCTTCGCGTTCGCCGGCAGCACGCTCGTGACCGCGGCCACGCCCGACCTCGTACGCTGGCTCGGCGCAGGCGACGACCGGCGCGGGTGGCAGCTGACGATGCTCGTGTGGGCCATCGCCGCATCCGTCCTGTTCGTGCTCACCTTCTTCAATACCCGCGAACGGATCGCGCCGCCGCCGGGCCAGAAGAACGCCGTCTGGCGCGACGTGCGCGACCTGGCAGGCAACCGTCCCTGGATGGTCCTGTTTTTCCTGGCCCTGATCATCATGGTCACGATCACGCTGCGCACGGCCAGCGCCGCCTATTACTTCAAGTACGTCGTCGGCCGGCCCGACCTGATGCGCACGTTCGTGCCGACCTACATGGTGGCGGCGGCGATCGGCGCCGCGCTCACGCCGCTGCTCACGCGCCGGCTCGACAAGAAGGTCCTGATGATCGTGCTGATGAGCGCGACGGCCGTGCTGTCCGCCGCGTTCTATGTCGTGCCGGCGGACCAGGTGTGGCTGATGTTCGTGTTGCAGGGCGGGCTCGGTCTCGTGCTCGGCCCGAAGTCGCCGCTCGCGTTCTCGATGTACGCCGACACAGCCGATTACAACGAATGGCGCACGGGCCGGCGCGCCACCGCGATGACCTTCGCCGCCGCGACGTTCTCGCAAAAGCTCGGCACCGCGGTCGCCGTCGCGGTGATCGGGTCGGTATTCACGGCGCTCGGTTACGTGCCGAACGCCGTGCAGGCCAGCGGCTCGCGCGAAGGCATCGTCTGGCTGATGTCGTTCATCCCGGCGGCGTTCGCCGTCGCCGCCGTGGCCGTCATGTGTTTTTACAACCTCAACGCCAGGCAGTTGGCGCGCATCCAGGCAGACCTGGCGGCGCGCAAATTCGCACCCTAGACTACATACAACAAGAAGGAAATATGATGTTGCAACCGACCGAGAACGGCGCGCGCTACGACCTCGCCAGCCCGACCGCCATGCCGAACGCCGGCGGCTTCCTGTGGAACCGCCGGATGATGATCCAGGTGACGTGCCGCGGCTATGCCACCGCGCAGTTCATGCAGCCGGAGCCGGCCAAGTATTCGCACGCACCGAACCTCGAAGCGAAGTCCTTCATGCAGCCGGAGCAGGCCTATTACGCGCACCACCCGGGCCGCTTCTTCTACGTGAAGGACGAAGAGACGGGCCAGATCTTCTCGGCGCCGCACGAACCCGTGCGCGCCGCGCCCGACCGCTTCGTATTCTCCGTCGGCCGCGACGACATCGCATGGAGCGTGGAAAAGCTGGGCATCCGCATCGACCTGCGCCTGGCGTTACCCGTCGACGACGTGGCCGAACTGTGGACACTGTCCGTCACCAACGTGAGCGGCCGTCCGCGTCGCATCAGCGTCTACCCCTACTTCACGATCGGCTACATGTCGTGGATGAACCAGTCGGCCGAGTATCGCGCCGACATGAAGGCCATCGTCGCTTCCAGCGTGACGCCTTACCAGAAACTGCAGGACTATTTCAAGAACAAGGATTTCAAGGACAAGACCTGTCTGCTGTGCGAGACGGCGCCCGACGCCTGGGAAACGAACCAGGGCCAGTTCGAGGGCGAAGGCGGCCTGCACGCCCCGGACGCGCTGCGTGCCGACCGGCTGGCCGGCGGCGATGCCCGCTACGAGACGCCGGTGGCCGCAGTCCAGTACCGCCTCGCGCTGGATGCCGGTGGCACGGCCACGCGCCGCTTCCTGTTCGGTCCCGCACGGGACGACGCCGAGATCGCGCAGATGCGCGACCGCCACCTCGGCGCGGAAGGCTTCGCCGCCGCCGCGCGCGCCTACGCCGCCTATGCCGACCAAGGCGCCGGCTGCGTGACCGTCGAGACGCCCGATGCCGGATTCGACAACTTCGTCAACCACTGGCTCGCGCGCCAGGTGTTCTACCACGGCGACGTCAACCGCCTGAGCACCGACCCGCAGACCCGCAACTACCTGCAGGACAACATGGGGATGGCCTTCATCAAGCCGGCCGTCGCCCGCGCCGCATTCCTGCACGCGCTGTCGCAGCAGGGGACGAACGGCTCGATGCCGGACGGGATCCTGCTGTTCGAAGGCGCGGAACTCAAGTACATCAACCAGGTGCCGCACACGGACCACTGCGTGTGGCTGCCGGTCTGCCTGCAGGCCTATCTCGACGAGACGGGCGACGACAAGATCCTCTGCGCCCAGGTCGAAGGCACGGACGGCATGACCCTGACGGCGTACGAGCGCATCTCGATGGCGATGGACTGGCTGCTGCACAAGCGCGACCACCGCGGCCTGTCGTACATCGAACAGGGCGACTGGTGCGACCCGATGAACATGGTCGGCTACAAGGGCCGCGGCGTGTCCGGCTGGCTGACGGTGGCGGCCGCGTATGCGCTGAACCTGTGGGCCGACGTGTGCGCGGCGCGCGGCGACGACTGGCGCCACGACCACTTCCGCGCCGGCGCCGCCGACATGAACACGTCCGCCAACGTCCACCTGTGGGACGGCGCCTGGTACGCGCGCGGCATCACGGACGACGACGTCGTGTTCGGCGTGAACGCGGATACCGAGGGCCGCATCTACCTGAACCCGCAAAGCTGGGCCTTCCTCAGCGGCGCACCGGACGCGCGCCAGCGCGGCGCGATGCTGGCCGAGATCGACCGCCAGCTCGACACGCCGTACGGCGTCCAGATGTTCGCCCCGCCCTACAGCGCAATGCGCGAGGATGTGGGCCGCGTCACGCAAAAGCACCCCGGGTCGGCGGAGAACGGCGCCGTGTACAACCACGCCTCGGTGTTCTACATCTACAGCCTGTACACGATCGCCGAGGCCGACCGCGCCTGGGACGCGCTGCGCAAGATGATCCCGGGGCCCGATGCGGACGATTACCTGCGGCGCGGCCAGATGCCCGTGTTCATCCCGAACTATTATCGCGGCGCGTGGAAGGAATACCCGCGCACGGCCGGCCGTTCCAGCCAGCTGTTCAACACCGGGACCGTCTCGTGGGTCTACCGATCCATCGTGGAAGGCCTCTGTGGGCTGAAAGGCGACGCGACGGGACTCGTCGTCAATCCGCAGCTGCCGTCGCACTGGCCTTCGATGCGCGTGCGCCGGGTCTTCCGTGGCGCCACGTTCGACGTCGGCATCACGCGTGGCGATG
The DNA here is from genome assembly GCF_056404615.1 of Massilia sp. P2_C2. Classification (NCBI taxonomy): domain Bacteria; kingdom Pseudomonadati; phylum Pseudomonadota; class Betaproteobacteria; order Burkholderiales; family Oxalobacteraceae; genus Massilia; species Massilia sp. P2_C2. The sequence goes on from NZ_JBFUDR010000209.1 coordinate 4,483, forward strand.
TGGCGCGGACGAGCGTCGTGTGCGATGGCCGGGCGCTGGATGAAGCGCGCATCGATGGGATCGAGGCGGGGCGGACGTATCGGGTCGAGGTTACCGTGCCGTGACGGTCCGCGGGATCGTCCCGCACTGGCGCTGCTTGAGGTTTTTATCGGAAGCCGGCCACGAGCCGGCTTTGTTGCGGCATGCGGCGTAAAAAGAACAAAAAAAGAGCCGGGAGCACAGCTGCGCCCAGCCCTGAAGAGGAGATTGTTGAAGAGTGCGCAGCCCCCCGCGCACCCATGCCGGTTGACAGCGCGTGATTGGTAGCGCTATCAATCGATACGGACAGTGTATCGTTTTTACGGGAAATGTAAAGCTCAACAGGATGATTATTTACGTCTTCCTGGCTGAAAGTGTTGGGTTTACCTGGCAATAATTAATACATCCTCGTGGCAACGCACGACGAGCCGCGATTTGGAGACTCACATTCAACGGTCAGGGTAGCCAKCGAACAGGAAGCCGACATGAGGCAGATCTTCAAGGATGTGTAAAGGGTCGACATCGCAGCAGAGACGCTTCGGCGATCAGGTACTTTCCCGCTCCCGCAACGTAAACCCGAGATCGATCCGCCGCTCCTTCGGCTCCCGCCCGGCAATCACCTCGAGCAACAGCGACGCCGCCTCATACCCGATGCGGTAACGCGGCGTATCGATGGTCGTCAACGACGGCACCATCCACGCGGATGCCGGCAAGTCATTGAAGCCGGCGATGGCGACGTCCTGCGGTACGCGGATGTCGTGGCGCTGGCAGTAGTAGATTGCGCCGTGCGCCAGGTCGTCGTTGCAGAAAAAGACGGCATCGCAGTCCGGCAGCGTTTCCAGCGCCTGGCGCATCAGTTCGGCGCCGAGGGCGATCGTGGACGGGTCCTGCACCATGATCTCCAGCTTCGGATCGGCCAGCCCGGCCGCCTGCATCGCCTGGCGGTAGCCGTCGGCGCGGCGCAACGTGCGCTCGTCGAGCTGGGCGCCGACGAACACGATGCGGCGGTAACCCCGCTCCAGCAGGTGTTGCGTGATGGCCTGGCCCGCGTCGTGCTGCGAGAACCCGACCGACAGCTCGCCCGGATCTTCGGCCAGGTCCATCATCGAGACGACCGGCATGCGCGAGCCGGCCAGCATGCGCTCGACCTGCGGGCTGTGCGTGAGGCCGGACAGCAGGATGCCGTCCGGATTCGATTGCAGATAGGTCAGTAGCAGCTTTTCCTCCTCGGCGTCGGAATAGCGCGTGTTACCGATCAGGAGCTGGTACTGGCCGTGCTCGATCGCATCGTGGATGCCGTCCAGCACGGCCGTGAACACGACGTTCGACAGCGACGGCACGAGCGCCACGATCACGCGCGACTGGGCGGACGCCAGCGCGCGCGCGGCGCGGTTGGGCACATAGCCCAGTTCCACGACGGCGAGCTCCACCTTCGTGCGCGTCGCCTCGGACACCAGCTGCGGCTGGCTCAGCGCGCGCGATGCCGTCATCGTCGATACGCCCGCATGTGCCGCCACCTCTTCCAGCGTGGTCCGTCCCGTACCCCTGACCTTACCTGTACTGCTTCTGCTCATTGTTTTTTCGTGTTTTCTGGCCGCTGCGCGCGCCGACCATAGATTGCGCCACGGATTGGATATTTTGTCAATGTTTCTAGTGCCGTTCCGCGAGCCACAACGCATTGTGCCACCCGTCATTCCATGTGCGATACGTCCTACAGCCCTCCGTCTAAAATTCCGATTGTCGCCCCCGCCAGGGCGCCTACCATGGCGATTCATGGTCCGATCAAGGAGACGATTATGCCGAGCAACCGGGAACACAAAGGCAAGGGTAACAAAGGCCGGAATGACGACGAACAGAGGGGCGTCGGCACGCCCGATCTGGGCGATGCAGGCAACCTGCAGTCGGCCAACCGTGGCCAGCCGGGCGGCACGCCGGCACAGGGCAAGTCCTGGCGCGGCCAGGGCAACCAGCAGAATTCCGACCTGGCCAGCGGGCCGGGCGACAACGCCCAACGCGGCGACCGTGGCAGCCGCCAGAGCAGCGATATCAGTCAGGGTAACCAGTCGGGATCGGACCTCGATAGCGGTCCGGACGACAATTTGGAACGCGGCAGCCGCCAGGGCGGCACCATCGACCGGAACCAGCAGAGCGGCGGTCGGGGCAGCAGGTCCGGCAACCTGAGCCAGGACGACCTCGACGATTCGATGTAGCGCCGCGCTTTCTTCAACCACACCCGGTCCGCCTGCGGTGGGCCGGCCCCCTCGCCCGGATGTGGTATTTACGCCGCAACACGGGAAAAAGTTTCTCAGTGGAATGATATAATTCTTCGGTCCGCGCACGCGTGCCGGGGGGAGCGTCGCATCCCACGCGAGCGCGTATTCCGATCGCCATCGTCCCCGGCTCCACTGGAAGCCCATCATGAACGCGCCGGCCCTGCCCGCCTCCGCCGTTGACTACGTTGCCCACATCGACCTCGCCTTCGAACTGATGCTGGTGCTCGACGCGACCGGCCACATCGTCCGCGCCAACGCGGCCGCCTGCGACATCCTCGGCTATGCACCCGACGAACTGGCCGGACGCCGGGTGCGGGAGATGCTCCATCCGGACGAGCACGCCGCCATGGACGCGCTGGGCGCCGCAGTGCTCGCGGGCCGGCCGTGCCGCGAGCGCGAGCTGCGCTGGCATCGCAAGGATGGGCAGGTGGTCTATCTGTCGCTGTCGGCACGCTGGTCCGAACCGGCGCGCCTGGTCTACGCGAGCGCCCGCGACGTCACCGCGCACCGCATGGCGCGCGAGGAACTGAAGCGCTCGCAGGAGCGCATGAACGCCATGCTGGAGAGCATCGGCGATGCCTTCTTCGCCATCGACCGCGATTGGCGCATCACCTACGCCAACCGCAAGGCCGGCGCGTTCATCGGCGTCGAAGTGGAGCCCAACGTCGGCCGCCACCTGTTCGACGTCGCGCCCGCGCTGGAAGGCACGGCAATCGTCGCGCAATACCTGCAGGCGCTGTCCAGCGGCCAGCCGGCCTTCTTCGAGGCGTACTGGCAACCGACGGACACGTGGGTCGAAATACGCTGCTATCCGACGGCGGACGGCCTGTCGGTCTACTTCCACGACGTGACCGCGCAACGCGCCGCGCTGGACGCCGTCCGCAAGAGCGAGAAGCGCTACCGCAGCCTGTTCCAGCAGGCGGGCGACAGCATCGTCATCGCCGACTGCGACCTGGTCATCGTCGCCGCCAACGGCCGCGCCTGCACGCACTTCGGCTACACGGAAAGCGAATTCCTCGGCCTGCCCGTGAGCGCCATCGACGGCAACCACGCGTACACGCCGGGCATGCTCGACAGCCTGCGCGCCGGCCAGACGCACCTGCTGCGCATGTCCAAGCGGCGCAAGGACGGCAGTATCTTCCCGGCCGAGGTGCACATCTCGCGCTTCGAGGACGGCGGCCAGGAATACTTCCAGGCCATCATCCGCGACCTGACGGAGCGCGAGGAAGCGGAACGCCAGCTGCGCGCCAGCGAGCAGCGCTTCCGCGAGGTGATCGAGATGACGCCCGCGGGCTATGTGCTGACGGGCGCTGACGGCCGCGTCCTCGACGTCAATCCCGCGCTGTGCAGCCTGTCCGGCCATGCGCGCACCGCGCTCGTCGGGCGGACGCTCGACGAACTGTTCGTCGACTTCCCGTGGGGCTGCCTCGCCGCGCACGACGCCTCCGGTGCCGTGCAGGGCATCGAAGCGATCCTGCGCCATGCCCAGGGGTGGCATGTGCACGTCCTGTTCAACGGCAGCGTGCGGCGCGACCCTGCCGGCAACGTGCAGGGCGTGACGGGCCTGATGAGCGACATCACGGACCGCAAGCAGGCCGAAAGCCGCCTGCACGAACTGGCCACGCACGACACGCTCACCGGCCTCCCCAACCGCGCCCTGTTGCAGGAGCGTGTGCAGCGCATGCTCGACGCCTGTCCGCAGGGGCGCGCGGTGGCCGTCATGTTCCTCGACCTCGACCACTTCAAGGAGGTCAACGATTCGTTCGGCCACGAGCTGGGCGACGTGCTGCTGTGCGAAGTGGCGGCGCGCCTGCGCAAGGTGCTGCGGCCGGAAGACGTGATCGCACGCCTCGGCGGCGACGAATTCGTCGTGGCGGCCGAGTGCACGGGCCCGACGTGCGCCGAGGCCATCGCCGCCAAGCTGCTGGACGCGCTGTCCGTGCCGGTCCGCGTGGGGAACCAGGAAGTGACGGCCGGCGGCTCGATCGGCATCAGCCTGTTCCCGCACGATGCGTCGACGCGCGAGCTGCTGTTCCAGACGGCCGACACCGCGATGTACGGTGCCAAGCGCGCGGGACGCAACCGCTACCGCTTCTTCGAACCGGAAATGACCCTCGCGGCGCAGGCCCGCATGGCGCTCGAGTTGGCGCTGCGACCGGCGCTGGGACGCAACGAATTCGAACTGCACTACMAGCCGCGCATCGACCTGCGTAGCATGACCGTCGTCGGGCTGGAGGCGCTGATCCGCTGGAACAGCGCCGACCTGGGCCGCGTCTCGCCGGGTGAATTCATCGGCATCGCGGAGGAGACCGGCCTGGTCGTACCCATCGGCCGCTGGGTGCTCGGCGAGGCGTGCCGGCAGACGCGTCGCCTGATCGACCGCCACGGCCGCGCCATCCGCGTCTCGGTGAACGTGTCGGCACGCCAGCTCGCGCAGGCCGGCTTCGTCGACGAAGTACGTGCCGCGCTGGCGCAATCGGCGCTGCCCGCCGCCTGCCTGGAGCTGGAGCTGACGGAAAGTGCCCTCATCGAGGACATTCCCCGCACTGCCGCAATGCTCGACGAACTGCACCTGCTGGGCGTGAAGCTGGCGGTCGACGACTTCGGCACCGGCTATTCCGCCCTCACCTACCTGCGCCGCTTCCCGATCGACGTGCTCAAGCTGGACCGCTCGTTCGTGCTGCAGGAGGATGGCCGCATCAGCGCCTTCGACTTCGTCAAGGCATTCGTCGACATGGCGCACGCGCTGCGGCTGTCCGTCGTGGCGGAAGGCGTGGAGACGGCCGACGTGCTCGACTTCCTGCGCGCGGCCGACTGCGACGAGGTGCAGGGCTATCTGATGGCCAGGCCGATGCCGCTCGAGGCGCTCGAGCACTGGCTCGAGGCGGCGGGCGCGGACTAACGGGACCTGCCTTAGTACATAGACGAAATCTATTCGGCTGGCCAGATGTCGATTAGCCGGACTGACTTAAATGGACAGCAATGGCGGCGGCTGCAGCATAGAGGAGTGGTACATAAAGGTCGTGGGTGTTTGGAAGTATCTCTACCATGCTCTCGACAAGGAAGGCGGAACCGTCGAATTCCTTCTCACTGCAAACCGTGACCGGTTTGCCCGGTGCCGACACCATACGGCGTCACGTAGCCCCTTGCGCCGATAGCGACTGAAGCGCGGCAACGGCGTCCGGGATGCCGCGGCCGGCACGGTCTGGCTGCAGCCAGGGCCGCATCCTGCATGACTGCTGGATCGCAAATTCAACCTGCGACAAGGTGGCATGCGGATACGCGTGCATCAGCAGGGCGGCCAGACCGGCGATGTGCGGCGCGGCCATCGACGTACCCGTCGACGTCGCAAATCCGCCACCGGCCAAAGCGGAGACGACGTCGACGCCGGGTGMGATCAGGTCGGGGACGTACGGGTCCACCGCGCGGTGCAGCAAATCACTGCCCGAGAAACTGCCGACGCGTCCACTCGGGTCCTGGGCGCCTACGCTTAACGCGTTCGGGTAATTCGCCGGCGACATGCTGGACCCGACGCCGTTGTTACCTGCGGCGCACACAGGCAAGCAACCTCGAGCGCGGATCCTGTCGATCACGAACTCGAAGGCGGGATTATAATTATCCTGTCCGACGGACATGTTGATGACCCGGGCGCCCCGCGCCAGCGCCCAGTCGATCCCGGCAAGCAGCCGCGCGACGGTATCACCACCTGGCGTAACGTTCGCTGAGATAAGCGTTGCCCCCGGCGCCACGCCAACGTACACGCCATTTACCGGACGACCCACGATCGTCGCGGCGGTGTGGGTGCCATGCACTGCATTTGGGTTCGGCGGCGAACCGGGAACCACCTTACCAGCATCGAGGGCAGTCACCAATTCCGCTACGGCCCCGGTCAGGGTCGCATGCTGGACAATACCGCTGTCCAGATGCGCGACGAGCACCCCGGCGCCGCTCAGCTTCCATTGCCAGAGCTGAGGAATGTTTAACTCACGCAAACCCCACGTCGGCCCTGCGGGCGGCGCCACCGGCGCGAACATCTCGTCGCCCGTGGCCAATGGATGAATGAAGTGAAAGCTGCCGGACGCATGGACCTCGAGCACATGTTTCCGCTGGCATAGCCGGCGGTAGCCGGCACGGTCGACCGCGCCATAGACCGCATCCAGGCACGGGTAATACTGCATTGACGTCGTCGCATCGCCCGAGGCGGATTCCGCCACGTTCGCCAGTAGCGCTCCACGGGTACCTGGCGTCGTGCCGAAAAGCGGGGCCAGCCGCTGGATCGCCTTCGCGTCGTTAGTCCCGACCCGGGCGATCACGCAGACGACGCGCCGGTAGCAAAACTGCTCCTCGATGTCCATAGCGTGCTCACTCAACTGTCGTTGTGCGGGATTCCCGGCTGCACCGCTGGTTGAGCCTCGCCGTTCACGACGCCGGCCACGTCAGACACCGACAGGTATTTTCCATGCACTGCGCCCGTCTTCGCGAAAATGATCTCGCCGGTGTCGCCAAATACCGTGAGGGACGCTACGGCACCACCCATGACATAGAATGGATTGGCGCCCAGGCTGGACCACATGTTCTTTTTGATATACGAGTTGCCGACGCTGTGTTCCAACT
>NZ_JBFUDR010000210.1:0-11362 GCF_056404615.1 Massilia sp. P2_C2
GTGTCGGCGTGGCGGAGGCAGGCGGCCGGGTCGGGTCCTGCAGCGCCTGCGCACCCGCGCCGCTCGTCGCCAGCAGGGCCAGGCAGGCCGCCAGGCGGCGCGCGGCGGATGCCGGCTTGCGCATCGTCGTGATCACAGCTTCATCCATTTCGGGTCCAGGCTCAGGGTGTAGAGGGTCAGGGTCAGGCGCACGTTCGGGTACGCTTCCGCATCCAGCTGCGCCTTGCCCCAGAACAGCTGGGTGGGCAGCGTCTCCAGCGCGTGCATGTAGTCGACCATGTCGAGATAGCTGCCGCGCACGGTCAGCTCGACGCCGTGGCGGTACAACAGGTCGGGAGCTTTCACGACCGGCGGCGGCGCCGGGTGCGTGGCCGGCGCGGCAGCGGCTGGTGCCACGGGCATGACGGATGCCGCGGCGGGCGTTCCCGCGGCGGGCGTCCCCGCGGCGGGCGTCCCCGCGGCGGGCGTCCCGGCGTCTTCGCCCAGCGTCGTCACGGGCAGCGTCTGCAGCGACACCAGCTTCAGCCGGCCGTTCGCGCGCAGGATCGATTCGAGCAGCGGCGCGATGCGCTCGGCCGGCACGAGGCCTTTCTGCATCGCGCGCAGCTGCTCGCTCATGCGCGCCGTTTCCGCGCGCACGTCGCCCAGGCGCTTGCGCAGCGCATCGTTCGGGTCGTTCGCGTACGCCTGCGCCTTGGCCGCGATCTCGGCGTTGACGCCGTCGACGGTGGCGTCCTGCCGCTGCCGGGTCGACCGCAATGCCGCCTCCTTGCGCGCCAGCGGCCCGAACACGAGCGCATTCGCGAGGAACACGAGCACGACGACCGTCGCGCCGAAGGCCATGAGGCGTTCGCGCGGCTGCAGGGCCTCGATCCGCGCCGCGAACTGGAGCCAGCGGCGCTTCATGGCCGGCCTCTGGCGGCAGCGTTGGCGGACGACGCGGCATCGGCCGCCGCGGCGGATTGCAGGCTGAATTCGACGTAGGGCGCGGGCGCATCCGCTTCCTTGCCGTCGGCATCGCGCACCTTCACGCTGCCCGCCTGGCCGATCTGCATGCTGCCCACCGGCTTGCCCTGCAGGACGCGCTCATTGCGCAGGCGGGTCAGGTAACCCGGCACGAGCGCGGGATCGAGGGCCCGGCCGCGCACACCGATCTCGGTGCCGGCGCCGGCGATGGTGACGCCCGTCAGCCATACGCCGCTCACGCTCTGGCGGGCCAGCGCGCGGAAGTATTCGGCATAACCCTGCGTGTTGCCCAGGTCGCCGCGCTCGATCACGTCGGCCACGCGGCGCAGCGCATCGCGTTCGTTCTGCGCCTCGGCCAGTTCCGCTTCGAGGCGCCCGTCCTTCGTGCGCGGCGCAAACCGGGCGGTGGCTTCCTCCAGGCGCTTCTGCGCTTTCTGCACGCGCTCTTCGCCCTGCGCGACTTGCGCCTGCAGGCGCAGCACGCGCACCTTCGCATACACGCCCGCGGCGACGAGGCCCAGCACGAGCACGCCGACGGCGGCCGCCATGCCATTCACCGTGAAGATCTTCTTCTGCGGCTGGAACTGCGGGTTGAACAGGTTGATCTGCTGGCTCATGCCGCGCCCTCCTCCACGCGCAGCGCGGCCCCGATCGGTAGGAAGAAACGCTGCTGGCGTCCCGCATCTGCGAGGTCGGGGACGCGTTCCAGGTCGAGGATATTACTCAGGTTCAGCGTCTCGACCCGGGTGTAAAGGTTGCTTGACAGGTATTCGTCCAGGCCCGTCGCACCGGTCGGCGCCAGCACGAGCTTCGCCACGCTGATGAACGAAAACTGGCGCTCGAAGTTGTCGAGGGAGCGCTGCAGCTCCAGCGTGATCTTGTCGAAGCTCTGGTGCTTGCGGTCGTGGTCGTCGTCGAGGAGCTGGGAAAGCAGAACGTCGATGCGGCGCGACAGGTACAGTTCACCGCGCCACGACACCGTCAGGAGGCCGCCGTCCTCGCCGAACGACAGCATGGCGACGCCGCGGCCGTCCTGCTCCAGCAGCGCGGACACGTTGCGCTGGGCCATTTCGGGAATGTCGATCACGCGCAGTTTCACCTTCGCGGCGTTGAACTGCTTCTGGCGCGCGGCCACGACGCTGTTGCGGGCGGCAATCGCGAATACGCTCTGCTGCGGACGCACGACGGCATTCGGGTCGAGCGGCATGTCGAGGACGTCGAACGTGGCGTCGTCGACGGGGAAATCGAGGATATCCTTCAGGCGCCAGCGCATGGCGCTTTTAAGCTCTTCGCGCGGGACGTTCGGCGATTCGACCGACATGAACTGGTACTCGCCGCCCGCCAGCACCGTCGTGCAGCGGTAGTTCGCGCTGTGCGTCTCCCTGGCGGCCTTCTCGAGCGATTCCGCGGACGGTGTCCCGGGAAAGAACGTGGCCAGCGTCACGGCCGGCTTCGCACCGGCATCAGGGCCAAGGCGCACGCTCGCGGCCGCGATGCCGTCGCGCTGCGGGACCAGGGCCAGCCAGGATGCGTTGTTCTGTGCTTTACTGAAAAAACCCATGCGTGGCGGCGGTGTCCGTGACTTGGTCGAATGAGTATGTGGGAGGCTTGATTATATTCAAGTGTGGGAAAAATCCGATACCAAAATTTTACTTGGAGAGAATATTTCCGGTTTTCCGTACGGAACTACTAATCGGGTGTGGTCAATACGCCGCATTACATTGCAATCCGTTTCCCCTGCCGTAAACGAATTCGGGACCGCGGATGCGGCCCCGATCGACTCAGGCTATATGAAATCAGTTGCAGTTGTTCGCCGAACCGGTCACCGTCACGGTCGGCGGCGCGGTCGTCGTTGCCGTATAGGTGACAAAACAATTGGCGGCACTGGCCGTACCGACGAGGCTGATTGGTACGATCGCGATTGAATTGGCCGGGACGGTTGGCTGATTGGTGCCGCTCGTGCCTGCCGCAAACACTTGATAGTCCGTAGCCGCCAGACCGGCAGCCAATGCCGTCGAATCGATGGCGGACGGATAACCGTTCGACAGGATGGTCATCTGCACATCCTCCACCGTCAGCGACGTGCCGACCTGGGACGGATTGGCGAGCCATTTCCCGTGTGCCATTGCTGCGGTCGCACTCAGCGCACCCTTCGCTGCATTCAAGCTGGCCAAACGCGCATCACCGCCCAGGCTGGCAAACTTCGGCAGCGCCGTCGCCGCCAGAATACCGAGAATCACGATCACGACGATCAGTTCGATCAAGGTAAAGCCGCCCTGCGCATTGTTTTTGATGCTTACTTTCATGCTCTCTCCGATGAAGTGCGGCGCCGCGCCGCGTGGTGATGGATTTAACGACTGCCCTGCCGACCGATTTCATTCAAGGCAAGGCTGATCGCGGGAGCCCCCGCGACGCCAGGATTTCGGGTCAATTCTACCTTGAACACCGGCAACTTCGAATTGCCCACGGCAAAACTTTCTCGTTCCGGGCGCAAATAGACAAGCGTTTTGTCGCGTGGGTTAAACACCCACCCATGGCGTGCCACATTTCCCTGTCCGGATAGTGCAAATTCGCCAAGATAATCCGCCGGCGGCCGCGCCAGCAGGCGCATCGGGTTCTGCTGTGCGAGCGTCGCCAGCCGGTCAGAACGCCCCTCCGCCAGCGCGCGCGTCACTTCGACCTGCAGCGCGGTACGCAGCGCGGCGAGGGTCTGACGGGCGGTCGCTTCCTCGGCCGCGCGGCGGTAGCCGTCCAGGCGGTGCAGCAGCACGGTGGACAGCGCCGCCGTGATGGCGACGACGAGCGCGAATTCGTACAGCGTGAAGCCGCGTTTTTTTCCGAATCGAATCATCGCATTCCTCATTGGTGATGCAGGGCTGCCTTGCCCAGGTCCCAGATCGGCAGGAAGATCCCCAGCGCCAGCACGAGCACCATCGCACCGAGGAAGGTGATGAGGATCGGTTCGATCTGGCTGGACAACGTCTTGAGTTCATAGTCGACCTCGCGCTCGTACATCTGCGCGATCTCGTCCATCAGGTCGTCGAGCGAGCCGGATTCCTCGCCCACGGCGATCATCTGCAGCACGACAGGCGTGAACACATGGGCGTTCGTGGCCGTGCGCAGGATGCTCTCGCCGCGCTCGACGCCGTCGCGCATCTGGTCGAGGCGCTGGGTCAGGTAGGCGTTGTCGGCCGTCTGCGCGACGACCGTGAGGGCTTGCACGATCGGCACGCCGCTGCGGATCGACAGCGCGAAACTGCGCGCGAAGCGGGCCATCGTGGCCTTGTGGATGATCTTGCCGGCGATGGGGAAGCGCAGCTTGTAGCGGTCCCACGTCAGCCGGCCGGGCACCGTGCGCGTCCAGGCGCGGAAGCCGAAGAAAGCGGCCAGCGCCAGGCCCGCCATCACCGGCCAGTAATCGACCGTGAAGCGCGACGTCGCGATCAGGATGCGCGTCATCAGCGGCAGCTCGGCATGGAAAGTCTTGAAGACCTTCTCGAACTGCGGGATCACGAACACGTTCACGATGATCATCGCCGCGATCATCGCGACGATCACGAACGTGGGATAGCGCATCGCCGTCTTCACGCGGTCCCGCATGTCGCGATCGAATTCGAGGTGGTCGAACAGGCGCAGGAACACCTCTTCCAGTCGGCCCGTCATCTCGCCCACGCGCACCATCGACAGGTAGAACGGCGTGAAGCACTCGGTGTGGCGGCGCATCGCGGTCGACAGCTCGCGGCCCGCGTCCAGCGATTCGCGCAGGTCCTGGAGCACGCGCGCGAAGCTCTTGTTGGTCGCCGACTCCTGCAGCCCGGCCAGGCCGCGCATGATCGGCACGCCGGACTTGAGCAACGTATAGATCTGACGGCTGAACAGCTGCACGTCGATCGACGTGACCTGCTTGCGGGTGAGGCGCTCCCACAGGCCCTCGCCGGCGCCGGCGGCACCCGTACCCGTCGTCGCCTTGCGCGTGGTCGGGGTGATTTCCAGCGGCGTGACGCCGGTGCCGAACAACTGGTCGGCGACGGCCCCGCTGTCGGCGCCTTCCAGCACCCCCTGCATCAAKTCGCCGCGCGCGTTGCGGCCTTTGTAGGCAAAGAACGGCATGGGTGCTTATCAGTCTTCCATCTGGTTGCTGACCCGCATGGCTTCCGCCACCGTCGTGCGGCCCTGGATGGCAAGGCGCACTGCGCTGCGGCGCAGCGTCTCGCCGCGCATCTCGCCATGCGCCACCTTCAGGAAGTGCGACGGGTCGGGATGGTTCACGGCCTCGTTGACGGCGCGCGTCATCTCCAGCAGTTCGTACACACCCGTGCGGCCGCGGTAGCCGGTGCCGTTGCAGTGCGAGCAGCCGCGCCCGTGGAAGAACGGGACGGTCTCGGCGCGGTCGCCCAGTTCCGCGCGCAGCCAGGCGCGCTCCGGCGCCGGCAGCTGGTGCGGCTCCGAGCAGCTTTCGCAGATCACGCGCACGAGGCGCTGCGCCAGCACGGCCTGCAGCGAACCGCCCACCATGTAGCGCGGCACGCCCATGTCCATCAGGCGCAGCGGCGTCGAGGCGGCGTCGTTCGTGTGCAGCGTGGACAGCACGAGGTGGCCCGTCATGGCGGCGCGCAGGCCGATCTGCGCGGTTTCCTGGTCGCGCATCTCGCCGACGAGCACGATGTCCGGGTCCTGGCGCAGCGCGGAACGCAGCACGCGCGCGAACGACAGCTCGATCTTGTCGTTGACCTGCACCTGGTTGATGCCGGACAGGCGGTATTCGATCGGATCCTCGACGGTGATGAGCTTCTTCTCGACGGAATTCAACTCGGCCAGCGCGCTGTACAGGGTGGTCGTCTTGCCGGAACCAGTCGGCCCGGTCACGAGCACCAGGCCGTTCGGGCGCTGGACGATCGCGCGGAAGCGTTCCACCAGCGCGGGCGGCATGCCGATCGCATCGAGGCGCAGCGTCGTGCCGACCTGGTTCAACAGACGCATGACGACGGATTCGCCGTATTGCGTGGGCATGGTCGAGATACGCACGTCGATGCGCTGGTTGCGCACCTTGACGGCGAAGCGGCCGTCCTGCGGCAGGCGTTTTTCCGAGATGTCGAGATCCGCCATCAGCTTCAGGCGCAGCGCCAGCGGCGTCGCGATCTTGATGTCGGCTTCGGTCTGCAGGTGCAGCACGCCGTCGATGCGGAAGCGGATCTGCAGCCGGCCGTCCTGCGGCTCGATGTGGATGTCGGAGGCGCGCACCTGGGCGGCATCGTCGAACACGGACTGCAGCAGCTTCACCACCGGCGCTTCTTCCAGTCCGGAATTGGCCGACAGCGCGCCGAAGTCGACGGAGTTCGTGTCGCCCAGGTCCTGTTCCAGCTCGCGCGCGAGGCCCGTGATCTCGCCCGTGCGGCGGTAGATGCGGTCGATCGCCTGCAGCACTTCCGTCTCGTTGACGACGGCCAGCTCGACGCCCTTCTTCAACAGGCGCGCGATCTCGTCATACGCGAACAGGTCGGTCGGGTCGGAGACGCCGACGAGCACCGTCTCGGGGCGGTCTTCCAGCACAAGCGCCCGGAAGCGGCGTGCCTGCGTCTCCGGCAGCAGCCGGACGACGTCCTGGTTGATATTGTAGAACTTGAGATTGAGGTATGGGATGCCGAGCTGGCGGGCGAGCGCGCCCGAGATCTGCTCTTCCGTGACGAAGCCRTTCTCGACGAACACCCGGCCCAGCTTGCGGCCCGAGCGCTTCTGGTCGGCCAGCGCCTGGTTCAGCTGATCTTCCGTCAACAGCTTTTGCTGCACCAGGATTTCGCCAAGTCGGACTTTTTCGGGCCGCGCCATACCACCTCTTTATTAATGTAGGACTAGTCCTTCATTGTATGTCACGGGAACGAAAAATTAACGTGGAGAATGACTTTACGTATGCCAAAACGTATCGTCGGCGCGACTCCCCTTTAGCTGCGATGCCACAAGGGAAACAATGTTGCCAGAATTCGGGGTCAGACCCCTTTATTGGCATCCTTCGGCACAGAATCCTCGATAAAACAAACAGTTGCGAACTCATCGCCGCGAAAAATGTGCTCTGACCCCGAATTTGCTCCCGAATTTGCTCCGGACGCGGCCGCTGGGCTACCATGCTTTTGCGCTGCATGGGCTGCGCATCGATCGCGGAGCTTGTAGTGCAGTTGTTACAACGTTCTTTACCTTCCATACGCGCCAAGCTGGTCTGGCTGGTGCTCGCGTGCGCGCTGCCGATCCTGGTCGGCTATCTCGTGTTCGCCACCGACGCCGACCAGCGCGAGCGGGCGCACGTCGCCGAAGACGCCGGGATGATCGCCCGCGCCCTCGCCGCCGCCGTCGACCGCGACCTCGCCAACGGCGAAACGGCCGCCCGCACGCTGGCCAACCAGGCCAATCTCGCGACCGGCGACCTGGCTTCCTTCCACGCCGCCGCGCGCCGCCTGCTGCGTCCCGAATTCCCCGCCTATGCCGTCGCCCTGAGCAGCCCGGACGGCACCGTGCTGCTCGATACGCGCCATGTCTTCGGCAGCGCCCTTCCTCCGCGCGGCAACGAGGCGGACGTGCGCGCCGTGTTCCGCACCGGCGACGCGGTCACGTCCGGCCTGCACCGCGGCGACGCCACACAGCCGTGGGTGTTTTCGATCGCCGTGCCGGTCTGGCGCGAGGGCAAGGTGGCCTATGCGCTGTCCGTCGAAGTCAGGCCGCGGCGCCTGCAGGAACTGCTGGCCAACCAGAACCTGCCGCTGCACTGGACCGCCCTCGTATTCGACAACGGCCAGCGCCTCGTCGCCTACCGCGGCCAGTCGGAACGCGCGATCGGCGATCCCATGCGCCCGGAACTGGCCCGGGCCCTGGAGCGCACGCCGATCGGCCTCGTCGACCTGGCCGAACACGGGCCACAAGCGATGTACGCGGCATTCGCACGCACGTCGACCCACGACTGGGCGGTGGCGATCGGTTTTCCCCGCCATGCCGCGCGCGAACTCCTCGGGCCCGATCCCGCGACGACGCTGGCGTGGATCGCCCTCATGCTGGCCGTCAGCCTCGGCTTCGCCTGGCGCATCGGCGACGCCATCGCCCGGTCCGTGCGCGCGTTGACCGCACCGGCGGCCGCGCTCGGACGCGGCGAACCGCTGGAGATTCCGCCGCTGGCGATCCGCGAGGCGGCCACCGTCGCACACGCGCTCAGGAAGGTCGAGGGCGAGCTGCAGCAGTATCGCGCCGGCCTCGAATCGCTCGTGGCCGAGCGCACGCACGAGCTGCAGCGCTCCAGCGCCATGCTGTCCACCGTGTACGCCACGGCACCCGTCGGCCTGGCCTTCCTCGACCGGAGTCTCAGGGTCGTGATGATCAACGACTACCTGGCGGCCGTGAACGGGCTCCCCGCCAGCGCCCATGTCGGCCGCACGATGCCCGACCTGCTGGGTGAGCGCGGCGTCCAGTTCGAAATGCCCTACCGCCACGTGCTGGCGACGGGACGGCCGCTGACCGACGTCGAGGACAGCGGCGAATCGCCCGCGGAACCGGGCGTGCTGCGCTACTGGACCTGCAGCTACTATCCCGTCTTCGGGCCGGAGCGCGAGCTGGTGGGCATCAACGCCGTCGTGCTCGACATCACGGAACGCAAGCGCCAGGAACAGCGCAATCGCGACAACGAGGAGCTGTTCCGCACGCTGTTCGAGGGCTCGGGCGACGCCCACGTGCTGGTTGCCTACGGCGCCGGCTTCATCAGCGCCAACCAGGCCGCGATCGACCTGTTCGGCTGCCAGGGCGCGGACGACTTCCTCGCGATGGCGCCGGCGAGCAGCTCGCCGGAGTGCCAGCCGAACGGGCGCCGCTCGGACGAACTGTGGCACGAGGCCATGCGCCGCGCGCTCGACACGGGCGGCTGCCGCTTCGAATGGATCTACCGGCGCCGCGACGGCAGCCAGTTCCACGCCGACGTGCTGCTGAACAGCGTGGACATCGGCGGCAAGGRCATCGTGCAGGGTACCATCCGCGACATCACGGCCCGCGTCGAGACGGCCGCCGCGCTGCGCGCCGCAAGCCGCCGGCTGGAAGAGAGCGAGCGCATGATCCGCACCGTGACGGACCACCTGCCGGCGCTGGTCGGCTACTGGGACGCCGACCTGCGCTGCCGCTTCGCCAACCGCCCCTACCTGGACTGGCTGGAACGCGACGCCGATGCCGTCATCGGCCACGCGATGCACGAACTCGTGGACGAGGACCAGCTCGCCGAAGTCCAGCCTCACCTCGACGCCGTGCTGCGCGGCGAGCGCCAGTTCTTCGAGCGCAGGCTCCACCGCAAGGGGACCGGCAAGGTGATCCAGGCCTGGGGCAGCTACATCCCCGACGTCGACGCCGATGGCAAGGTGCAGGGCTTCTACATGCTGCACGCCGACATCACGGAATTGAAGCGCACCCAGTCCCGCCTCGAGGAAGCATTGCGCGCGGCCGAAGCGGCCAGCAGCGCCAAGGGCGAGTTCCTGGCCAACATGAGCCACGAGATCCGCACGCCGATGAACGCGATCATGGGCCTCGCCCGCCTGCTGGAAGAGGCCGACCTGGGCCGGCGCGAGCGCGGCTATGTCGCACGCATGCAGATGGCCGCGCGCTCCCTGCTGTCGATGCTGAACGACGTGCTCGATTACTCGAAGGTCGAAGCGGGCCAGCTCGTGCTCGAACAGACGCCGTTCGCACTCGACGACGTCCTGGCCAGCACCGCCGCGATGTCCGCCACGAGCGCCTGGAACAAGGGCATCGAGCCCGTATTCGCCGTCCATCCGGACGTGCCGGCGCGCCTCGTCGGCGATCCGATGCGCCTGGGCCAGGTGCTGCTGAACCTCGTCAGCAACGCGATCAAGTTCACCGAGCGGGGCGAGGTCGTGCTGTCGATCGCGCCCGCGCGGATCGACGGCGACACGATCGGGCTGGCGTTCACCGTGCGCGACACCGGCATCGGGATCGCGCCCGAACAGCAGCAGCGCATGTTCGAGGCGTTCTCGCAGGCCGACAGTTCCACCAGCCGCAAGTACGGCGGTACGGGCCTCGGCCTCGCGATCAGCCGGCGCCTCGTACGCCTGATGGGCGGCGACCTGCAGGTGGAGAGCAGCCCGGGCCAGGGCACCACGTTCCGCTTCGCCGCCCCGTTCGGGATCCAGGCACAGGCCGCGGCGGACGTGCACGCAGACCTGCCGCCGCTGCGCGTGCTCGTGGCGGACGACAACGCGAGCAGCCGCGCCGCGCTGGCGGGGCTGCTCGCGGGCCGCGGCTTTCACGTCGACACGGCCGCCAGCGGCGCCGACACGCTCGCGTTGCTGCGCGCCGGGGGCCCGTTCGACCTCGCCTTCATCGACAGTGGACTCGGTGACCTCGACGGCGCCTCCGTGATCGCCCTCGCGCGCGCCGACCAGGCGATTGCCCTGCCGCGCTGCGCGCTGCTGGCGGCGGACCCGGAACGCGAGCGCCTCGACGCGCTGGCGGCCGACCTGCGCGTCGACGCCATCCTCGCGAAGCCGTTCACGCCCGGGCTGCTTGCCGACGTGCTGGCGGACGTGCACAGCGGCGCGCCGGCGCCGGCGCCGGCACGGACAGCGCCGCTGGACGGCCGGCTCGCGGGCCTGCACGTGCTGGTCGTCGAGGACAACCTGCTGAACCAGGAAGTGGCGAACTACGTGCTGGTGCACGCGGGCGCCAGCGTCGACTTCGCCGCCAACGGCCGCATCGCCGTCAGCATGCTGGCGGAGCACGCGGCCCAGTACGACGCCGTGCTGATGGACTTGCAGATGCCCGTGATGGACGGCTTCGAGGCCACCCACGCGATCCGTGCGCTGGGCCTGGACCGCCTGCCGGTGATCGCGATGACCGCCAATGCGCTGGACGAGGACCGCCGCCGCGCCCTCGCCGCGGGCATGAACGATTACATCGCCAAGCCGATCGACGTGGATGAGCTGGTCGGTACGCTGAGCCGGTTGACGGGCCGGACCGCCGGTCCCGCGGACGACGCCGCCCGCGCTGCGATCATGGCCGCGTCCGCCGCGGGAGCGCCCGCCGCGGGAGCGCCCGCCGTACCGGCCCGCATCCCCGGCATCGACCTGAAGGCCACGCTGCCCCGCTTCGGCGGCAGTTTCGCCAGCTTCGCCGCGCTGTTCAAGCGCTTCGAAAGTTCGCAGGGCGGCGCGGTGACCGCGATCCGCGCGCTGCTCGACGCCGGCGACCGCACAGGCGCCAGCCAGGCCGCACACCGCCTGCGCGGCGTGGCGGGCAACCTGGGGGCCATCGACGTGGCGGAACAGGCCCAGGAACTGGAACAGGCGCTGCGCAGCGAGGACGCGGCGGCGCTGGCGCTGCGGCTCGCCCGCCTCGACGCCGCGCTGCACGTCGTGCTCGA
>NZ_JBFUDR010000211.1:0-11307 GCF_056404615.1 Massilia sp. P2_C2
GGCCAACTGCGTACTGCGTCATCAGCTTCGCTATCGCAACCGGCGTGTTGGCTATCTCGCCGTAGAAACGTGGATCGCCACCGGCACTGTCCGCAATCGAGACAGCGATCGTCGCCTTATGGACATCCAGGCCTACATATTTGCTAAACTCGTTCATGACCTACCTCCTCAATTGCGGCTCTGCGCCGAAAGGTTCACCAACCCTCAGCGTAACCCGCGTCCGTTGAGGTTGGTAGGTCAATACATTCTGTCTACCCGTGCGACAGCCAGCGCGGCAGCCCGTCGAACTGCTGGGCGCCCTCGCCGGAGAAGCGGATCAGTTCGTGCAAGGGCACCATGGCCAGGTTGTCGCGGCCATAGTGTCCGCCCAGCGCGCTGGGAATCCGGAGGCAGTACTTGCGGCCGGCCGTCAGCGGGCCCAGCGTCATCTCCGCCAGGCGCACCTGTTCCGGCATGTACCAGCCGTCCAGGAAATCCTGGTTGTACGACAGGGCGTCCAGGGCGGCGCGGTCTTCGGCCACCGGCTCGCACCGGAGGTCTTGCGGCGACAAGCGCCAGTACATGCCGTCCTCGTCGCGGACGATCAGGTTGCCGAAGGCGTTCTCGCCCAATACCTCGACCGCGTTCAGGCCGGTCCAGCCCCACGCGTCGTTGATGTATTCCACAGTAATCATCGTTGGCTCCGCTTTCATGTGTGCAGTGCAGTCGACATGCGTTCGACCGGACTGGACGGCGGAGGTTGCGCGGGGCTGGGGAATGCTTGCGCCCGGTCGAACGGGCGAGCGCGGCAGGGCCAAAACGAAAAAGCCGCTGATCCGGAACAGGATCAGCGGCTTTGGAATCTGGTTGCGGGGACAGGATTTGAACCTGTGACCTTCGGGTTATGAGCCCGACGAGCTGCCAGACTGCTCCACCCCGCGTCTGATGCTTTGCATTATACGCGGGTTCGGCACTTCCGGCAATCCCGATTCTCCAACGCCCTCCAATTGCAGCATGAGCCGTCTCCGCGCCGGGCACGAACGGCTGGCGGATTGCGGTACAGCCGACCCCAATACGGTGGTAAAGTAAGGGCAACTTAATTTATCCGTTTCCTATGAAATTCTGCTCCGAGTGCGCCCACCCGGTCACGGTGGCCATCCCCGAAGGGGACAACCGCCCGCGTTTCGTATGCACCAATTGTGGCACCATCCATTACCAGAACCCGAAGATGGTGATCGGCTCGATCCCCGTGTGGGAACAGGACGGCGAACTCAAGGTCCTGCTGTGCAAGCGCGCCATCGAGCCGCGCTACGGCTACTGGACGCTGCCGGCCGGTTTCATGGAAAACGGCGAGAGCACCAGCGCGGCCGCCGCGCGCGAGACCGAGGAAGAAGCCGGCGCGAACATCGAACTGGGCGATCTGTTCACCTTGCTGAACGTCGTGCACGTGCATCAGGTGCACATGTTCTACCTGGCGCGCCTCGTCGACCTGGATTTCGCGCCGGGCATCGAAAGCCTGGACGTGCAATTGTTCAGTGAAAACGAAATCCCGTGGAGCGAACTCGCCTTCCCCACGATCCGCACGACGCTCGAACTGTTCTTCGCCGACCGGCTCAAGATCCGCGAAGGCGGCACCTACGGATTCCACACCCGTGACATCGCGGGCCCCATGCGCGCGCCCGTCCAACCCGACTGACCGCCGACCATGATTCCCTGGCTCGAGGCCCATACGCCGTTTCCCGACGTGTCCGAAGCGTTGACGACGGACGCGCCGGGCCTGCTCGCGGCCGGGGCCGACCTCTCGCCGGCGCGCCTGCTGCAGGCGTACCGGAACGGCATCTTCCCGTGGTTTTCCGAGGGCCAGCCCATCCTCTGGTGGAGCACCGATCCGCGCATGGTGCTGTACACCGACCGCTTCAAGGTCAGCGCCAGCCTCCAGAAAACGCTACGCAAGATCGAGTGCAGCCGCCAGGCCGGCGGGCCCTGGGTCGTGCGCTTCGACGGCGCGTTCGAAGCCGTGATGCGCGCCTGCGCCGCCCCGCGCAAGGACGGGCCCGGCACGTGGATCTCGGAAGACATCATCGCCGGCTACACGGGCCTGCACCGCATGGGTTACGCGCACTCGTCCGAGGTGTGGCTGGACGGCGAACTGGTCGGCGGCGCCTACGGCGTGTGCATCGGCCGCATGTTCTACGGCGAATCGATGTTCGCGCGCGTGTCGGACGCGTCGAAGGTCGCGCTGGCCTACCTGGTCGCCTTCCTGCGCGGCCAGGGCGTGAAATTGATCGACTGCCAGCAGGAGACGGGCCACCTGGCCTCGCTGGGCGCCGTCCCGATCCCGCGCCGGGAATTCCTGCATCACCTGCGCCAGGCGATCCAGGAACCGCCCATCGAACGTTGGGAAGTTGCGCCACCGTTGACCACCTAACGGTGTGCGGCGCCGTCTTTAGCTACAATGGGTTCAACACACGTCGTTCCGAGAGCTTTGCATGACGCACCTGAATGATCTGCCCTTTTCCACGCTGCAGTTCTATACGACGGCACCGTATCCTTGCAGCTATCTCGACGCACGCCAGGCCCGGTCGCAGGTTGCCACGCCATCGCACCTGATCAACGCGGACGTATATTCGGAACTCGTGCGCAGCGGCTTCCGCCGCAGCGGCATCTTTACCTACCGTCCCTACTGCGACGGCTGCCGCGCCTGCATCCCCGTGCGCGTGGCGGCCGAGCGCTTCACGCCCAACCGCAGCCAGCGGCGCGCATGGAACCGCCACGACGACCTGACGGCAATGGTGGCCAACCTGTCGTTCTCCGACGAGCATTACGCGCTGTACCTGCGCTACCAGACGACGCGCCACGTGGGCGGCGGCATGGACCAGGACAGCCGCGACCAGTACGCGCAATTCCTGCTGCAAAGCCGGGTCAACACACGCCTCGTGGAATTCCGCGAGCCGGACGGCACCTTGCGCATGGTATCGATCATCGACGTGTTGTCGGACGGCCTGTCGTCCGTGTACACGTTCTTCGACCCGGACGTGGCCGGTGCGTCGTTCGGCACGTACAACGTGATGTGGCAGATCGGCCAGGCGCGCGAGCTGGGCTTGCCCTACGTCTACCTCGGCTACTGGATCGAGCAGAGCCCGAAGATGGCGTACAAGATCAATTTCAAGCCGCTGGAAGCCCGTATCGACGGCGTGTGGGGTGTGCTGGATCGCTGATCGGCCGTGGTATGTGAATGATGCGGCATTGCATCCATACAAGGTAAAATGTCGCCCAAATCACGATAGCCGATCATGTCCGACAAACTCCTGTACGCCCTCGCCCGCCCGCTGCTGTTCTCCCTCGACCCTGAAAGGGCCCACAACCTGACCCTTCCCGCCCTGCGCCGTGCCGCGGCGATGGGGTGGACGGGCTTCGTCAAGAAACCGAAACCCGATCCGCGCACGGTCATGGGCATCACATTCCCGAACCCGGTCGGCCTGGCCGCCGGCCTGGACAAGGACGGCGCCTATATCGACGGCCTGGCCGCCCTCGGCTTCGGCTCCATCGAGATCGGTACCGTGACGCCGCGCGCCCAGCCGGGCAACCCCAGGCCGCGCATGTTCCGCCTGCCGGCCGCGCAAGGCATCATCAACCGCATGGGCTTCAACAACGGCGGCGTCGATGCCTTCGTCGCCAACGTCCAGTCCTCGCGCTTTTACCAGGAACGCCAGGGCGTGCTGGGCCTGAACATCGGCAAGAATGCCGACACGCCCATCGAAAAAGCGGCCGACGACTACCTGGCATGCCTGCGCAAGGTGTATCCGTACGCCAGCTATGTCACCGTGAACATTTCTTCGCCCAATACGAAGAATCTTCGACAGCTGCAGGGCGCGTCCGAGCTGGATGCGCTGCTGTCGCAGCTCAAGGAAGAACAGTCGCGCCTGGCCGACAAGTATGGCCACTACGTACCGCTGGCACTGAAGATCGCGCCGGACGTGGACGGCGACCAGATCCGGAACATCGGCGGCGCCCTGGTCCGCCATGGCATCGATGGCGTGATCGCCACCAACACGACGCTGAACCGCCGCGACGTGGAAGGCATGCGCCATGCGAACGAACAGGGCGGCCTGTCGGGCGCACCCGTGTTCGACCTGTCCAATATCGTGATCCGCGCGCTGAAGGCCGAAGTGGGCGAGGCCGTGCCGATCATCGGCGTGGGCGGCATCCTGAGCGGCCGCGACGCCAAGGCCAAGATCGATGCCGGCGCGAAGCTCGTGCAGCTGTACAGCGGCCTGATCTACCGCGGCCCCGCTCTCGTGCGCGAGTGCGCGGACGCGTTGCGCGCGCAAAGCTGAGACTGGTAGGGTGGGCACCCCTGCGCCCACGCGTGACGTATGCGGTTTGTTGGCGTTACGCGTGGGCACGGGGTGCCACACCCTACGCCCTGCGCAGTCGTCAATCCGCGACGACGGGATGCAACGCCTTCTCGATATCCGTCTTGGTAAAACCTTGCGCAAAACGCTCGATGAAATCGTAGGCGTAGGCGCGCAGATAAGCGCCGCGGCGCACGGCCAGCCGCGTGACGTTCGGCGCAAACAGGTGCGACGACTCGATCGCACGCAGCCCGCGGTCGCGGCCGTGATCGAATGCCATCGAAGCGACAATACCCACACCCATCCCCAGCGACACGTATTGCTTGATGACGTCCGAATCCATCGCCGTCAGCATGATGTCCGGGCTGACGCCGGCGGCGGCAAACGCCGAGTCGATGTGGCTGCGGCCCGTGAAGCCGACGTCGTACGTGATCAGCGGGAATTCGGCCAGGTCGGCCAGCTTGATCGGCGACTGTTGCAGCAACGGGTGCCCGTCCGGCACGACGACGAGGTGGCTCCAGCGGTAGCACGGGAACGACACGAGGTCGGGGAACGTGGACAGGCCCTCGGTCGCGATGCCGATGTCGGCGCGGCCCGACAGCACCCATTCCGCGATGTGTTCCGGTGCGCTCTGCTGCAGGGCGATGCGCACGCCCGGGAACGCCGTGCGGAACGCCTGCACGACCTGCGGCAGCGCGTAGCGGGCCTGCGTGTGGGTGACGGCGACGGTGAGCGTGCCGCTGTCCTGCGCGGCGTATTCGCTGCTGGCCTGCTGCAGGTTCTCCGCTTCGACGAGCAGGCGCTCGATGATCTTGAGGATGCCCTTGCCCGGATCCGTGAGCCCGGTCAGGCGCTTGCCGTTGCGCTCGAAGATGACGACGCCCAGCTCGTCCTCGAGTTCGCGGATCTGGCGCGACACGCCCGGCTGCGACGTGAACAAAGCGTTGGCCACGTCGGTCAAATTGAAATTACGGCGCGCGGCTTCGCGCACCGAACGCAGCTGTTGGAAATTCATATGTCCGCTCCCTGATCTACAAATACGTGCATGCGCCTCGGTTTCACCAGCAGCGTCTCGCCATCGCGCAGGCCCAGCTCGCGGTAGCGCTCGTTCGGAATCACGGCCTCGATGATCTGGGCATTGTCGGCACGCTCCAGGTCCAGCTGGGCCAGCGGGCCGATCGCGTGCGCGCGGCGCAGTTTCACGGCGACGCCCTCGCCGCCGGCCACATAGCGCTCGACGTCGAGGTCGTGCGGACGCACGTAGGCGATGCCTTCGCCGTTCTTCACGTCGGCATATTGCGGCGCGTGGAACGTGGCGTCGCCGCTGGCCAGCACGCCTTCGTGCACGCGGCCGTGGAACAGGTTGACGTTGCCCAGGAAGCCGTAGACGAACGGCGAGGCCGGGTGGTTGTAGACGTCGGCCGGCGTGCCGAGCTGCTCGACATGGCCCTTGTTCATCAGGACGACCTGGTCCGCCACTTCGAGCGCCTCTTCCTGGTCGTGCGTGACGAAGATCGACGTCACGTGCAGCTCGTCGTGCAACTGGCGCAGCCAGCGGCGCAGTTCCTTCCTCACCTTGGCGTCGAGTGCGCCGAACGGCTCGTCCAGCAGCAGCACGCGCGGCTCGACGGCCAGCGCGCGCGCGAGGGCGATGCGCTGGCGCTGGCCACCGGACAGCTGCGGCGGATAGCGGTCGGCGATCCAGTCCAGCTGCACGAGCTCCAGCAGCTTCTTCACCTTCTCGCGGATCTGCGCTTCGGACGGCCGTTCCTTGCGCGGCTTCACGCGCAGGCCGAAGGCGACATTCTCGAACACGGTCATGTGCTTGAACAGCGCGTAATGCTGGAACACGAAGCCGACCTGGCGCTCGCGCACGTGGCGGTTCGACGCGTCGTCGCCGTCGAGCAGCACGCGGCCCGCGTCCGGGAACTCGAGGCCGGCGATGATGCGCAGCAGCGTCGTCTTGCCGCAGCCGGAGGGGCCCAGCAGCGCCGTCAGCTCGCCGTCGGCGAACTTCAGCGAGACGTCGTCCAGGGCCGTGAACTGGCCGAACTGCTTGCGGATATGTTGGACTTCGATCGTCATGTCAGTGCTCCGTGGTGTGGGCTTGCACGCTGGCCTTCTGGGCCTGGTGCATGCGCCATTCGATAAAGGTTTTCACGGCCAGCGTCACGAGGGCCAGCAGCGCCAGCAGCGATGCGATCGCAAACGCGGCCGTGAAGTTGTATTCGTTGTAGAGGATCTCGACCTGCAGCGGCATCGTGTTCGTCTCGCCGCGGATGTGGCCGGAAACGACCGACACGGCGCCGAACTCGCCCATCGCACGGGCGTTACACAGGATCACGCCGTACAGCAGGCCCCATTTGATGTTGGGGAGCGTGACCTTGAAGAATGTCTTCCAGCCGGACGCGCCCAGCACGAGCGCCGCCTCTTCCTCTTCGCTGCCCTGCGCCTGCATCAGCGGGATCAGCTCGCGGGCGACGAACGGGAACGTGATGAACACGGTCGCCAGCACGATGCCCGGCACGGCGAACAGGATCTTGATGTCGTGGTCCATCAGCCACGGACCGAACCAGCCCTGCGAACCGAACAGCAGCACATAGATCAGGCCCGCGATCACGGGCGACACGGAGAACGGCAGGTCGATCAGCGACAGCAGGATGCTCTTGCCGGGGAAATCGAACTTGGCGATGGTCCACGCGGCGGCCACGCCGAACACGAGGTTCAGCGGCACGGCGATGCCGGCGGCGATGAACGTCAGCCTGATGGCGGACAGCGCGTCCGGATCGAGCACGGATTCCTTGTACGTGTCCCAGCCTTTCTTCAGGGCCTCCGTGAACACGGCCACGAGCGGCACGAACAGGAACAGCGTGAGGAAGACGAGTGCGACGGCGATCAGCGCGTAGCGCACCCAGCCCGGTTCCAGCGTATTGGTGGCCTTGCGCGGCGCCTGGGCGACCACGGCGGCCTTGTCTTTCAGGTGATTGTCGAGGACGGCACTCATATTATTTTCCCGCACGCTTGCGCGCCCAGGCCTGCAGCAGGTTGATGGCCAGCAGGAGCAGGAAGGACACGAGCAGCATCACGACGGCGATGGCCGTGGCGCCCGTGTAGTCGTATTGCTCCAGCTTGGTGATGATGAACAGCGGCGTGATCTCGGACACCATCGGCATGTTGCCGGCGATGAAAATCACCGAACCGTATTCGCCGGTGGCACGGGCGAACGCGAGGGCGAAGCCCGTCAGCAGCGCGGGCACGACGCTCGGCAGGATCACCCGGGTAAAGGTCTGCCACGGGCTGGCGCCCAGGCTGGCGGCCGCTTCTTCCAGTTCGCGCTCCGCGTCTTCCAGCACCGGCTGCACCGTGCGCACGACGAACGGCAGGCCGATGAACGTCAGCGCGATGACGACGCCCAGCGGCGTGAACGCGACCTTGATGCCGACCTGTTCCAGGTATTTGCCAATCCAGCCATTGGTCGAATACAGCGACGTCAGCGTGATGCCGGCGACGGCCGTCGGCAGCGCGAACGGCAGGTCGACGAGCGCGTCGACGAAGCGCTTGCCGGGGAACTGGTAGCGGACCAATACCCACGCCACGATGCCGCCGAACACGACGTTGATGGCCGCGCCGATCAGTGCGGCGCCAAAGCTCAGCCGGTAAGACGCCATCACGCGGTCGGACGTGACGGCGCTCACGAAGGCATCCCAAGTCATCGTGAACGTCTTGAGGAAGATCGCCGACAGCGGGATCAGCACCAGCAGTGCGAGGTAAAAAATCGTGAACCCGAGCGAGAGTCCGAACCCGGGGATCACCCGGTTGGCACTGTTTCGCGATAGTAGTGTGCTCATCTTACGCCTTATTACAATTTCTTCTAACAGAACGAAATATTCTCATCGAAATGGCATATTGCAAACGAAGCATTCCGCATTTGCATAGAAGATTCCCGTATTAGCGAATCCCAAAAAGCAGGAAAGGCGCCTTGCGGCGCCTTTCGTTCAGTGGAGCAGCTTGACCGCCACTCCCGCCAGCGTCATCGCCAGCAATCCCCGTAGTACCTTCTCCGGTACGGCCCGGGCGGCCCAGGAACCCAGTGTGATCCCGGGCAGGGAGCCGATCAGCAAGGCCATCAGCAACGGCCAGTTGATCGAACCCAGCCACCAATGCCCCACCGCGGCGATCGCAGTCAGCGGCACGGCGTAGGCGATGTCGGTACCGGCCACCTCGGCCGGCGTCAGGCGCGGATACAGCATGACGAGCAGCGTGGCGCCGATGGCGCCCGCGCCGATCGACGAGATCGTCACCAGCGTGCCCAGCACGGCGCCGGACACGACCGTGGCGACCACCAGGCTGCGTCCTTGCAGCTGGCGCGACGGATGGGCGTTGACCCAGGCGAGCATCTTGCCGCGGAACAGGATGGCGACGACGGTCAACAGCACGGACACGGCGATCGAATAGCGGATCACCTTGCCGATGGCGTCGTTGAGGGGACCGAAGTATTGCAGCGCCAGCGTGGCGAGGAGCGCGGCCGGCAGCGCGCCGAGGCACAGGCGCCCGACGATATCCCAGTGCACGGTGCCGCGCGAGCGGTGGGTAATGGTGCCGGCGCTCTTGGTGATCGAAGCGAAGGCGAGATCGGTGCCGACGGCAACGGATGGATTGACACCGAACAGCAACGTCAACAGAGGCGTCATCAGCGAACCGCCACCGACACCGGTCATGCCGACCAGCAGACCAACTGCGAATCCCGACAAGATGTATGTAATTGACATTCTTTACCCCCCATGTTGGCCCCAAGGGTAAAGCTCCTCAGCCGTAAAACAAACAACACGTTCCTTATTTGCTTATTCGGACTATGCGTTTGGGCAACGTAGGGTGGGCACCCTGTGCCCACGCGTGACGTCCGTGTCATGTTGGCATCCGCGTGGGCACGAGGGTGCCCACCCTACCGCCATGCGGACGTTGACGCTTATTTGTTGGGCTGCGGGGTCAACCGGAGGTAAGGCTTCGGCGCCGTGAAGCCCTTCGGATATTTCTGCTTGAGCTGCTCCGGATCCTGAACCGTCAGCGGGATGATCACGTCATCGCCATCCTTCCAGTTGCCCGGCGTCGCCACGGTATAGCCGTCGGTGAGTTGCAGCGCATCGATCACGCGCAGCACCTCGTCGAAGTTGCGGCCCGTGCTCATCGGGTAGGTGATGATCAGGCGCACTTTCTTGGCCGGATCGATCACGAACAGGGAGCGCACGGTCGCCGTGGCCGACTGGTTCGGGTGGATCATGTCGTACAGTTGCGAAACCGATTTGTCGGCGTCGGCGATGATCGGGAAGCCGACGACGGTCTGCTGGGTTTCCTCGATATCCTTGATCCATGCCTTGTGCTGCTCGGTCGGGTCGACGGACAGCGCGATCGCCTTGACGTTGCGCTTGTCGAATTCCGGCTTGAGTTTCGCGGTGAGGCCCAGTTCGGTCGTGCAGACCGGCGTGAAGTCGGCCGGATGCGAGAACAGCACGACCCAGGAGTCGCCCGCCCACTCGTGGAAGCGGATGCGGCCGATGGTGGATTCCTGTTCAAAGTCCGGCGCGGTGTCGCCCAGGCGTAAAGTCATGATCATCTCCTTGTGTTGGTCAGAAAAAGCGGTTGTACAGGACGACGGCCCAGGTGGCGGCCGCCATCGTGATCGCCAGTGCCACGGCCGCGCTGCCGAGGTCTTTCGCGGCCTTGGACAGCGGGTGACGCTCCAGCGAGACCCTGTCAACGACGGCTTCGATGGCTGCGTTGATCAGTTCGACGAGCAGCACGAGGCCCAGCACGGCGATCAGCGCCAGTTTCTGGAACGCCGAGATCTTCAGCAGCAGCGCGACGATGGCGGCCGGCACGGCCACCATCAGTTCCTGGCGGAACGCGTGCTCATGCTTCCAGGCGGTCATGAAACCTTCGATCGAATAGCGGAAGGCGGCCGCGATGCGACCCAGGCCGCCCTTGCTCTTGAACTCACTGCTCGGTTGATCCATGGTTGTTTCGGCAAGCTGTACAAAAACGCCATTATGCGCACACAGCTTCATGCCCATGCAACAGCAACTTGATTGGGTTACCACTTTTTTTCACATTATGGTATAAAGTAGAGAAATATACCGCACTGCACCAACCACATCATGAAAATGGAAACCCCCGAACCGGCGAAGACTTCCATCCAGGTCATCGAGCGCATGGTGGCCCTGCTCGACGTGCTGTCGAGTCACCCCGACCCTGTCAGCCTGAAAGAGTTGTCGAAGATTTCCGGGCTGCACCCGTCCACGGCGCACCGCATCCTGAACGACATGGTGGTGACGCGCTTCGTCGACCGCGTGGAACCGGGCACGTACCGCCTCGGCATGCGGCTGCTCGAACTGGGCAACGTCGTCAAGAGCCGGCTGTCCGTACGCGAGGCCGCCGTCGACCTGATGCGGGCACTGCACAACAAGACCAAGCAGACCGTCAACCTGTCCGTGCGCCAGGGCGACGAGATCGTCTACATCGACCGCGCGTTCTCCGAGCGCTCCGGCATGCAGGTCGTGCGCGCGATCGGTGGACGCGGTCCGCTGCACCTGACGTCGACGGGCAAGCTGTTCCTGTCGATCGACGAGCCGAAGGCGATCCGCGCCTATGCCACGCGCACGGGCCTCGCGGGCCACAACAAGAATTCGATCACGGACCTCACGCGCCTGGAGCGCGAACTGTCGCTCGTGCGCGCCCGCGGCTATGCGCGCGACAACGAGGAACTGGAACTGGGCGTGCGCTGCATGGCGGCCGGCATCCACGACGACAGCGGCAAGCTGGTCGCGGGCCTGTCGATCTCGGCCCCGGCGGACCGGCTGCAGGATGAATGGCTGGAAGACCTGGTGAACACGGCGGCGCAGATTTCCGCGACCTTGGGTCACCGGACCGGCGGGACGAACTGATACGTAGGGTGGGCACCCTGTGCCCACGCGTGACG